>JAYRVK010000910.1:0-3809 GCA_041918555.1 Sandaracinaceae bacterium | reverse complement strand
GACCAGGAGCACGTCGCCGGCGACCACGTCGGCGCCGTCCGCCGGCACGACGCGCGCGACGCGCCCGGGCTCGCCGTCGTAGCGCACGCGGTTGAACGTCTTCATCACCTCGATCAGCGCGACCGTCTCGCCGCCCTTGAGCTCCGCGCCGGCCTCGACGAAGACGGGCTCGTCCGGCGAGGGCCGCGCGTAGAAGCGCCCGCCGAGCGGGGTGCGGAAGACGGTCCCGCCGTCCGCGACGGTCTCGCTCGCCGCCGCGCCCGCGGAGGCCGCGCCCGCGACGCCCTCGGGGTCGAGCACCACGAGCAGCGCGCCGTGATCCACGGGGCGGCGCGCGAGCCGCCGCCCCGCGGGGCGCTCCACGATGACCCCGAACGCGCCGGCCGGCGCGACGAGCGGGATCACCCGACCGAGCACCTCGAGGGCGCCGAGCGCGCTGCCGGCGCGCACGAGCGCCCCCTCGGGCGGCGCGTCGCGCCAGAGGCCGGGGCGCGGCGCGCGGAGCACCACGCGGCCGTCGCGGCTCTCCAGGATCGCCTCGAGCGCCTCGCTCATCGCACGCCCTGCCCGATCTCCGCGAGGTCGTGGAGGCTCCAGATCCGCGGGTTCTTCACGCGCCGGTAGCCGACGCCCTGGTAGCTCGCCTCGACGAGCACCTCGAGCCACGCGCGCAGCGAGCCGAGCTCGACGATCTCGTCGGTGTCCATCTGCCGCGCCGCGACGTAGGGATCCATGTCCTTCTCGATCCGCGCCTCGACCGAGCGCATGCCGCTCTCGATCTCGGCGCGCTCGTCCGGGTCGTCGGTCGCGATGCGGAACTCGTCGTCGAGCTTCGTGTTGTAGGTCGCGATCGCGAGGGTCCGCCCCTCCATCACGCTCAGGCGCGAGACCGCCGTCGAGAGCTGCACGACCGGGTCGTACGGCAGCCCCGCCATCGCGTAGTAGCCGGCGCCCGAGGCCTTGCGCAGGAGCACGGTGAACATCGGCACCTGGTTGGTGCTGTTCGTGTAGATGAGGCTCGAGCCGTACGCGAGCAGCCCCTGGCGCTCGGCCTCCGTGCCGATGTCGAAGCCGCTGATGTCCTGGAGCCAGATCAGCGGGACGCCGTCCGCGTCGCACGCGCGGCTGAACGCGGCGACCTTCGCGATGCCCTGGCGGTAGAGGATCGCGGCGGGCCGCTGCTCGTCCGGGTGATCCGCATCGCGCACGAGGCCTTGTCGGTTGATCACGAAGCCCGCGTAGAGCCCGGCGACGCGGCCGATGCCGCAGACGATCTCGTCGCCGAGGTGCGGCATGCACTCCCAGAAGAGGCTCTGGTCGGTGAGGCGCGCGAGCACCTCCATCGCGTCGTAGCTCTCGCGGTGATCGACGGGGAGGAGCCTGGCCACGTCGGCGGGCGGAAACGCCGGCTCGAGCGCGCCCGCGTCGCCGCGGTAGAACGGCGCGCCGGAGGTCGGCAGGCGCGCGACGTCGCGGCGGACGCACGCGAGGAGCGTCTCGTCGTCGGGGACGCGCACGTCGGCGCACCCGCTCTGGTGCACGTGGACCTCCGGCCCGCCGATCCCGAGCGAGGTGAGGTGCTGGCTCTTCGCCCCTTTGATGAGCGCCGCGCCCGCGATGACCATGTACGCCTGCTCGGTCATGTAGACGCGGTCCGAGATGATCGGCATGTAGCCGCCCCCCGCGATGCAGTCACCGAACACCCCCGCGATCTGCGGGACGCCGGCGTCGCTGAGCCGGCTGTTCATCTTGAAGATGTGGCCCGCGCCGCGCGCGCCGGGGAACGAGCGCGACTGCTCGGGGAGGAACAGCCCGCTGCAGTCGACGAGGTAGACCGTCGGTAGCCGCAGGCGCAGCGCCATCATCTGCGCGCGCTCGATCTTCTCGGGCGTGCGCGGCCACCACGAGCCGCTCGCGACGGTGTTGTCGTTCGCGATCACCATGCACCAGCGGCCCTCGACGCGCGCGAACGCGGTCACCACGCCGGCGCCGGGCGAGGTGAGGTGCTTGTCGCCGAAGGTCTCCCCGTAGTTGACGAAGGTGCCGACCTCGAAGGCCTCGGTGCCGGGATCGGCCAGCCGCGCGAGCCGCTCGCGGCTCGTCAGCTTTCCTTTCTTGCGCACGCGATCCGCGTAGGCGTCCCCCCAGCCCGCGTGGACCTCCGCCCGGCGCGCGCGGAGCGTGCCCTCGAGCTCGGCGAGGCGGCGCTCGCTGCGGGCGTTCTCGGGGGGGCGCTCGCCGCGCCCGATCGGTCGCAGGGGGACGTGGGCCATTCACACCCTCCAGCCCGGGATCGCCCGGGTGTCGTAGCGGCTCGCGCGGAAGTCCGCGTCGGCGAGGATCGCGAGGTGCATCGGGATGGTCGTCGCGACGCCCTCGACCCGCATCGCGCGGAGCGCCTCGATCATGCGGTCGCACGCCGCGTCGCGGTCCGGGCCCTTCGCGATCACCTTGCACAGGAGCGAGTCGTAGTGCGGCGGGACCACGTAGCCGGCCTCCACGTGGGTGTCGACGCGCACGCCGTCCATCGACGGCGGCTCCCAGCGCGTGATGCGGCCCGGCGAGGGACGGAACCCCGCCGAGGGATCCTCGGCGTTGATCCGGCACTCGATCGCGTGGCCGGCCAACGTCAACGATTCTTGCGTGATGCGGAGCGGCTCGCCCGCGGCGACGCGGAGCTGGAGCTCGACGAGGTCGAGCCCCGAGCGCTCCTCGGAGACGCAGTGCTCGACCTGCAGGCGCGTGTTCATCTCCATGAAGCGCAGGGTCCCCGCGCCGTCGAGGAGGAGCTCCATGGTCCCCGCGCCCACGTAGCCGATGGCCTGCGTCGCGCGGACTACCGCGTCGAGCGTGCGCGCGCGCTCCGCGTCGTCGAGGGCGGGGGAGGGCGACTCCTCGATCAGCTTCTGGTGGTGGCGCTGGCCCGTGCAGTCGCGCTCGCCGACGTGGATCGCTTGGCCATAGCGATCGGCCATCACCTGGATCTCCACGTGGCGCCCGCCCTCGACGAGCCGCTCGAGGTAGAGCCGCGGATCGCCGAAGGCCGCCTGCGCCTCGCCGCTCGCCTCCGCGTAAGCGCCCGCGACCTCGTCGCCGCGCCGCGCGATGCGCATCCCGCGGCCGCCCCCGCCGCGCTCGGCCTTGAGGAGCACGGGGTAGCCGACCGCGTCTGCGACGCGCCGCGCCTCGACGGCGTCGGCGAGCACGCCGTCCGAGCCGTCGATCACGCGCAGGCCCGCGTCCCGCATCGCGCGCTTGGCCGGCGTCTTGGTCCCCATCAGCCGCATGGCGCTCGCGGGCGGACCGACGAACGTGATGCCGTGCTGCTCGCAGAGCGCCGCGAAGCGCGTGTTCTCGGAGAGGAAGCCCCAGCCCGGGTGGAGCGCCGAGCAGCGCGACTGCTTCGCGGCCTGCACCACGCGCTCGAGGTCGAGGTAGCTCAGCGCGGCGCGCGCGGGCCCGAGCACGACGGCCTCCCGCCCGTGCACCCACGGGGCGCCCGCGTCGGCCTCGCTCACCCC
Organism: Sandaracinaceae bacterium; assembly: GCA_041918555.1. Lineage (GTDB taxonomy): Bacteria > Myxococcota_A > Polyangia > Polyangiales > Sandaracinaceae > JACKEC01. Next base: position 288 of record JAYRVK010000910.1, on the reverse strand, counting down.
GAAGACGGGCGTCACGCCGAGCCGATCGCAGGTCCGCGCGATGCGGGCCGCGACCTCGCCGCGGTTGGCGACGAACACCCGCTGGAAGCCCACCGTCATGGCGGGCGAACCTAGCACGCGCCTGTCGGCCCTGGCCCTGTCCGTGGAGGTCCCGCGTAGTGTCGCGCGACCCCGGGCGGGGTGTCACCCGGCGACTGCCGTGGCGGCATCGGCCATGGCGTGCAACGTGGAATGAGCTGGGCCATGCGCGAGATGCTGCTGTTGCTTCTGTCGAGTGTCCTCGTCGCG
>JAYRVK010000909.1:0-11477 GCA_041918555.1 Sandaracinaceae bacterium | reverse complement strand
CGCGACCGAGACCTCGACGATCCGGGGGCACATCACGGCGACCGAGGGGGTGCAGCGCGCGGAGCTCGGCCCCGCCGCCTCGCCGTCGCGCGTCCCCGTCGACGCGACCGGGAGCTTCGGCGCGCCGATGAGCGTCGGCCCGGGCTACACCCTCGTCGAGGTGCGCGGCTACGACCAGGCGGACCACGCGGTGAACGGCCACCGCTCGGTCCTGCGCGCGGACTACACGCCCGAGTGGGAGCTCCTCGGCGACACCGCGGTGATCGCCGCCGACGCGGGGATGCTGAACGCCCTCGGCGCGAGCGCGGCCGGGCTCCTCGGCGGCCTCGATCTCTCCGCGTTCGTCACGCCCGGCACGCCGCTCATGGAGGACGGAACCTGCCGCCTCTACGTCGACCGGGTGAGCCACGGCGCGCCGACGCTGGCGCTCGCGCCCACCCCCGACGGGCGCCTCCGCGCGACCGCGCGGGTCCCGGACATCGCGGTCGGGTTCAGCGGGAACTGCAACGCGCTCGGGACCGCCATCGAGGTGCGCGAGGGCAGCGAGGCCGACGAGACCACGGTCGAGCTCTCGATGATCCTCCAGCCGATCCCGCCGCCTCCGGGCGAGTGCGTGGGCGGGTTCACCGCGGCCGACGTGAGCCTCGCGATCACGTCGTTCGACCTCGACCTCCGGCTCGGCGGCTGCGGCCTCCTCTGCCTCGCGGGTGAGCTCGTCGGCGAGATCGCGGAGGGCGTGGTCCGCGGGATGATCGAGGACCGGTTCATGGGGATGGTCGGCGGGCTGATCGATCCCCTGCTCGCCGACCTGACCGTCCTCGACGAGACGACGACGATGGACTTCCTCGAGACCCCGATCGAGGTGGGCCTCTGCCTCACCGGGCTGAGCCCCTCGCCGGAGGGGCAGCTCATGGCGAGCATCGGGACGCGCGCGCGCGGACCCGGCGGCGTGGGCATCGCGGCGCCGGGCGCGCCGCACCTCGCGTCGACGCCGCCTCCGTCGCGCGCGGGCACGATGCTCCTCGACCCCGCGCTCGTGTCGCAGATCCTCTTCAGCGTGTGGAACGGCGGCGCCTTCGCGCTGCCCGACGTGTCGGCCCTCGGCGAGGGGGGGGGCGACGGGCTCGGCTTCACCATCGACACGCTGAGCGGGCTCGTGCCGCAGCTCCGCGAGCTCATCCAGGACGGCACCGTGACGCGCGGCGCGCCGCTCGTGATCGGGGTCGACGCGCAGATGCCGCCGCTCGTGCGCGGCGCGACGGCCGAGGAGGCCGCGGGGGGCGTCGACATGTTCATCGAGCTCGGCGACCTGCGCCTCACCATCGGCACCGCGGCTGGCGCGCTGTTCGAGATCGCGACGCACGTCCGCCTCGCGCTCTCGCTCGAGGCGACGCCGGAGGGCGCGCTCGCCCCGGTCCTCGTCGAGGCAGAGAGCTCGGCCACCGCGTGGCTCGTCGACTCCGCGATCCGCGGCCTGCCGTCGCGCAGCGCGGACGCGCTCACCGACCTCGTGAGCGGGCTCGTGGTCTCGCAGCTCTCGCCCCTCCTCGCGGGCGCCGCGATCGAGCTGCCGGATCTCGGCGTGCCGCTCACCGTGGGCGACGTCGCGGCGGATCCGGGCGGCTACCTCGTGGTCGAGCTCGCGGTCGGCGCGCCGCCGCCCGCGCCCTGACGGGGCGCGCGCGAGGCGATGATAGAGTCGGGCCATGATGCTCCGGACGCCGATCCTCGCCGCGCTCCTCTGTGCCCTCCCCGCGTCTGCGCTCGCCGATCGCGTCCCGCCCGCCCCGACGGACTGCCCCCGCGGTTCGGTCGGCGAGACCTCGCACTCGGGCCCGATCTGCGCGCCGAGCACGTGCAGCGGTCCGTCCGACTGCTCGGGCGCCACGCCGTCGTGCGTCGAGGTCGCCCTCTGCGTCGAGCGCCAGACCTACACCCCGGGGGGCATCGAGTCCGATGGCACCACGCGACAGCGCGACGTGGCCCGCGGGCCGTGCGTCGACGGGCGGTGCCCGGGCGGCGGTGAGTGCCAGACCGCGCGGCGCTGCGTGGAGCTCGAGGGCCAGCGGCGCGAGGCCGACGACGCGGTGCAGAGCGGCGAGCGCGCCGAGCCCCCGGCGGCGACCCCCGACGAGCCCGGTGACGGCGGCGGCGGGGGCTGCGTCGCCGCACCCGGAGCGCCCGCGGGCGGCGTGCTCCTGCTCCTCGGTGTCGCGATCGCGCTCCGCAAACGGAGTTGACGCTCACCGCCGGTACGGGGGCTCGTACCCGGGGCGGCGCAGCGTGTGCGCCTCGAAGAATCGCGTGAGGAGATCGATCTCGGCGCGCCGGCGGCGGTCGCCCTCGTCGAAGAGGTTCGTGAGCTCGCGAGGATCACGGCCGAGGTCGTAGATCTCGCGCGTGCCGTGCCGGAGATCGCGCAGGAGCTTGGTCCCGTCGGGGAGGACCAGCGCCTGCAGGAGCCGCGTCTCGGCGGCGATCGGGCGCGTCAGCGCGCGGTCCTCCCCGCGCGCGTGGGGCAAGAGCGATTCGCCGAGCCAGCGCCCCGGGGTGGGCGCGCCGAAGAGATCGAGGATCGTCGGACCGAGATCCATCAGGGTCACCGGCACGCGGATCGCGCGCGGGCGCACGCCCGGCCCGACGACGAGCAGCGGCACGCGCAGGAGCTCGTCGTAGAGCGAGACCCCGTGGAAGCGGTGCCCGTGCTCGCCGAACGCCTCACCGTGGTCGGCCGTCACGATCAGCGTGACCCGCTCGGTCCAGCCGCGCGCCTCGACGAGCTCGACGAGCTGCGCGAGCTCCGCGTCGACGAGCGCGACCTCGCGCAGGTACGCGTCGCGCGGGGTGCCGTGGGTGCCCGCGAGATCGTAGGGCGTGTGCGGGTCGACGTCGTGGATCCAAGCGAAGAGCGGCCCCTCGCCGTGCCGCGCGAGCCGCGCGAGGAGCGCGCTCCCCAACGGCGAGGGGATCGCGGCGTCGGGCCGCGCCTCGATCCGGCGCTCCTCCGCGAAGCCGCGCGCGACGCCGTACTCGGCGGTGAGCATGGCCGAGGGGACGAACGAGGCGGTCGCGACGCCGTGCCGCGCGAGGAGCTCTGCGAGGCGCGGCGTGTGGTCCTCCCACGGGTAGTACGCGCGCGGCCCGACGCGACGGCTCCAGTAGAGCTCGGAGAAGTACGTGCCCGTGAACATCGACGCGACGGAGACCTCGGTGCCGGTGCCGGGGCTCCGCGCGCGCGTGAAGGCCGCCCCCTCGCGCCGCAGGCGCGCGAACGTCGGGAGGAGGCGGTCGTGGCGGCCCGAGGCGATCACGTCCGCCCGGAGCGCGTCCACGGAGTAGAGGATCACGATCGGGCCGCTCGGGCGCTCGATCGGGGTGGGCGGCACGTCGGGCGCGCCCGATCGATCCAGCCACGGCGCGAGGGCCGCCGGCACCTCGGCCCGATCCGTCGACCACCTGCGGGCGCGCGCGCGCGCGACGTGGCGCGCCAGGACGTCGCCCCGCTCGATCATGGAGATCGCCACGATCTCGGGCGGGCGCGTGAGCACCGCCCACGCGCCGGCGAGCGCGGAAGCTCCGAGGAGCACACCCGCAATACGTCTTGCGTTCGGACGAGGCCGCACCGGCGTCGTCGCGAGGGCCGCGCCTCCGAGCGTCGCCGCCGCGGCGGGCACGTAGAGCCGGATGCCGTCGTACTCGGCCGTGAGCACGAACGGGCTGGCCGCCATGCCGAGCAGCGCCGCCGCGAGCGCGAGCCCGCGCGCGCGCGGAGAGGACGCGCGGGCGCCGACCACCGCCGCGAGCGGGACCGCCGAGGCGAGGCCGAACACCATCGCGTAGAGCAGCGCGAGCTCGGCGGCGGGCGCCTCGGTGATGCGCGCCGCGAACGTGGCGAAGTCGGTCGCGAGGAGCGGGTACGCGGCGGCCCACGCGACGACCGCGAGGAGGATCACGCCGGCGTGGCGCGGCGCGCGCGGCTCGAGGCGCGCCCACCCGCGCAGGAGCGCGAACGAGAGCACGCCGAGCGCGAGCGCGTGCCCCGCGGCGTAGCCGAAGTGCATCACGCGATCGGTGCTCGCGAGCGGGCGCGCCGCCGGGCGGAGGAGATCCGCGCCGCGCTCGATCAGCGCGAACGCCGCGGCGAGGGCGAGCGCGCTCCACGCGGCCCCGAGCGGACGCGGCTCGGCGCTCGGCTCCGGCATCCGCGCCCTAACGGAACTGCTTCATCAGCTTCCCGAGCGCCGCGCTCCCGGGACAGAGCTCTTCGAAGGGAACGTCCACGAGGGCCCCCTCGACGGTGCCCGCGAAGTCGTGCATCTCCTCGCCGCCCTCCTCGAGGTAGAGCAGGCCCGTCGCGATCTCGCCCTTCTTCGCCAGCTCGCGCAGGTGCAGGTACGCGCGATCGCGATCCGTCGGGTCGTACCCGGGCTCGACGGCGCGAAACGTCACCAGGCTGCCGTCGTGCAAGCGAACTTGCGTCGCCTCGCCCTCGCCCTGCTTCGTCTCGATCGGCTTGCGCAGCGGGACCAGGTCCGCCTCGACGACCTCGTGGTAGCGCTCGCGCGTGTACATGTAGCTCTTGGTCGAGCCGTCGTGATCGTTGAACGTCACGCACGGCGAGATCACGTCGACCATCGCGAAGCCCCTGTGGAGGAGCGCCGCCTCGAGGATCGGCACGAGCTGGCCCTTGTCGCCCGAGAACGAGCGCGCCACGAACGTCGCGCCGAGGTTGAGCGCGAGCATCACCGGATCGATCGGCTGCTGGCGGTTCTCCTCGCCGCGCTTCGCCTTGGTGCCGACGTCCGCCGACGCGGAGAACTGGCCCTTGGTCAGCCCGTAGACGCCGTTGTTCTCGAGCACGTACGTGAGGTTCACGTTGCGCCGGATCGCGTGGCAGAGCTGGCCCAGGCCGATCGACAGCGAGTCGCCGTCGCCGCTCACCCCGAGGTACATCAGCTCGCGGTTCGCGGCGTTGGCGCCGGTCGCGACCGACGGCATGCGGCCGTGCACCGAGTTGAACCCGTGCGACTCGCGCAGGAAGTACGTCGGCGTCTTCGACGAGCAGCCGATGCCCGAGAGCTTCACCACGCGGTGCGGCTCGATGGAGAGCCGCCAGAACGCCTGGATGATCGCCGCGGTGATCGAGTCGTGGCCGCAGCCCGCGCACAGCGTGGAGAGCGAGCCCTCGTAGTCGCGCGTGGTCAGGCCGAGCGCGTTCTTCTCGAGGCGCTTGTGGTGGACCGACGGCTTGGCGAGGTAGCTCATGCCTCCGCTCCCTTCAGCTTCGCGTGCATCCCCGTGGCCTCTTCGCGCACCTCGCCGTTGGCCCGCGCGCGCGCGATCCCGCTCATCACGGCGTGCTTGCTGAGCGGGAGGCCGCCGTAGTCGACGACGCTCGTGATGCGCTCGCGCGGGATCGCGGTCTCGAGCAGGAGGAGGCGATGGAGCTGGCCGTCGCGGTTCTGCTCGATCACGTAGTTGTGCTCGTGCTCGCGCAGGAACGCCTCCACCTCGTCGGCGAAGGGGAACGCGCGGATGCGGAGGTAGTCGACCTCCGTGCCCGCCGCGCGGTACGCGGCCACGGCCTCGCGGATCGCCGCGTCGCAGCCCCCGAGCGAGACGATCCCGAACGCCGCGGAGCCCCCGCCGCGTTCGATCACCGGCGCGGGAGCCGTGCGCTTGGCCGACGCGACCTTGCGCTTGAGGCGGTCGATCACCTCGGTGTACTTGGCCGCGTCCTCGGTGTAGCGACCGTGCTTGTCGTGGCCCGAGCCGCGCGTGAAGTACGCGCCCTTGGGGTGCACGCCCGGGAGCGTCCGGTACGCGATCTCGTCGCCGTCGACGTCGAGGTAGCGATAGAACGCCTCCATCTTCTCGAGCTGCTCCCTCGAGAGCACCTTGCCGCGGTCGGGGCGGTACGCGTCGTCCCACTCGAGCTTCGGGACCATCCAGTCGTTCATCCCGATGTCGAGGTCGCTCAACACGAAGACGGGCGTCTGGAACCGCTCGGCCAGATCGAACGCGTCGCGCGCCATCGTGAAGCACTCGCCCGGATCCGCGGGGAAGAGCGCGATGTGCGCGGTGTCGCCGTGCGAGGCGAAGATCGCCGAGAACAGGTCGCCCTGCTGCGTGCGCGTCGGCATCCCGGTGGACGGGCCCACGCGCTGCACGTCGAAGATCACGATCCCGATCTCGGCGTAGTACGCGAGGCCGAGGAACTCGTTCATCAGGCTCACGCCCGGGCCGCTGGTGCTCGTGAAGGAGCGCGCGCCGGCCCACGCGGCGCCGATCACCATCCCGACCGCCGCGAGCTCGTCCTCGGCCTGCAGGATGATGTAGTTCGCCTTGCCGTCGGGGCGGTGGCGGAACTTCTTGCAGAAGCGCGCGAAGCCGTCGAAGAGCGAGGTCGACGGCGTGATCGGGTACCACGCGCCGACCGTCGCGCCGGCGAAGACGCAGCCGAGCGCGGACGCGGTGTTGCCGTCGATCAGGATGTGACCGCTCGTGAGGTTCAGGGTCTGTGCGCGGATCGGGAGCGGGCAGCCGAAGTGCGCGCGCGCGTAGGACGCGCCGAGCTCGATCGCCGTCATGTTCGAGTCGATGAGGTGGCGCTTGGACGCGAACGTCTCCTCGAGCATCCCGCGCACGACCTCCATGTCGAGGTCGAGGAGCGCCACGAGCACGCCCACGTACGCGATGTTCTTCATGAGGATGCGCGTGCGCGCGCCCTCGAACTTCTCGGCGCAGAGCTGCGCGAGCGGCACGCCGAGGTACGTGATGTCGGTCCGCGCCGCGAGCGCCGGATCGAGCGGCCAGGTCGAGTCGTAGAGCAGCCAGCCGCCCGCGCGCACGTCCGCGACGTCGCGCGCGTACGTCTCGGCGTTCATCGCGACGACGAGGTCGAAGTCCGCGCGGCGCGCGGTGTGGCCCGCGCCGTTGACGCGGATCTCGTACCAGGTCGGGAGCCCCTGGATGTTCGACGGGAAGATGTTCTTCCCGCTGATCGGGATCCCCATGCGGAAGATCGCCTGCATCAGCATGCCGTTGGCGCTGGCGGAGCCCGTGCCGTTCACCGTCGCGATTCGCACCGCGAAGTCGTTCACTCGGATCGGATCACCCATCGATGGCCCTACTTCGCGTGGGGAATCTTCAGGTCCATCTTGGCCATGTCCCACGCGCTGGTGGGGCAGCGCTCGGCGCACAGGCCGCAATGAACGCAGACGTCTTCGTCCTTCACCATGACGCGCTTCGTCTGCGGCAGCGACGTCGAGACGAAGAGCGGCTGATCGTGGTTGTCGGCGACGACGGTGAGGCTCGCCCGGAGCTCCGGCTCCTCGGCGTTCTCGACCATCGTGAGGCAGCTCGTCGGGCAGATGTCGATGCACGCGTCGCACTCGATGCAGCTCTTGGCCGTGAACTCCGTCTGCACGTCGCAGTTCAGGCACCGCCGCACCTCGTTCGCGGTCTGCACGGGGTCGAAGCCGAGCTCGACCTCCTTCGCGAACTCCGCCAGGCGCGCGGCGAGGTCCACGTGGACCATCTTCGAGCGAGGCTTCGGGTTGTACGAGTTCGCGTAGCTCCACTCGTGCAGGCCCATCTTCGAGCTCGTGAGCTCGAGCGCGTTCGGGGGGCGCTCGGTGAGCGACTTGCCCTGGCAGTAGCGGTGGATCGAGATCGCCGCCTGGTGCCCGTGCTCGACGGCCCAGATGATGTTCTCCGGGCCCCACGCCGCGTCGCCGCCGACGAACACGCCCTCGCGGGTCGTCATGTAGGTCGTCCGGTCGACCTTCATGAGACCCCACTCGTCGAACTCGATCCCGATGTCGCGCTCGACCCACGGGAACGCGTTGTCCTGACCGATCGCGAGGATCACGTCGTCGCAGGGGATGACCTTGTTCTCGAGGGTGCGGCTCTTGGTGCGCCCGCCCTCCTCGAAGTACTCGACGACCTCGAAGCGCATCCCGACGAGCTTGCCGTTCTCGAGGACGAGCTCCGCGGGGACGTGGTTCTCGAGGATCTCGACCTGCTCCTCCTCGGCGTCCTCGAGCTCCCACGGCGAGGCCTTGAAGTGCTTGCGGCCGCGCCGGGCCATGACCTTCACGTCCTTGCCGCCGAGCCGCTTGCTGCTGCGGCAGCAGTCCATCGCGGTGTTGCCGACCCCGATCACGAGGACGCGCTCGCCGATCTTCTCGACGTGGCCGAAGTGCACGGCCTCGAGCCACTCGATCCCGATGTGGACGTTGGCGCTCGCCTCGGCGCGGCCGGGCAGCGAGAGCTCCTTGCCCTTGGGCGCGCCGGTGCCGACGAACACGGCGTCGAAGCTGCCCTCGTCGAGGAGGCGCTTGAGGCTCTCGACGCGGTGCTCGTAGTGCACCTCGACCCCCATCCGCAGGATGTAGTCGATCTCGGTGTCGAGGACCTCGGCGGGGAGCCGGAACGCGGGGATGTTCGTGCGCATCAGGCCGCCCGGCTTCGGGAGGGCCTCGTAGATCGTGACGTGGTAGCCGAGCGGCATCAGGTCGTTCGCGACCGTGAGCGAGGCGGGGCCCGCGCCGATCAGCGCCACGCGCTTGCCGTTCTTCTTCGCGGGCGCCGTCGGCAGGAGGTGATCGATCTCACCCCGGAGGTCCGCGGCCACGCGCTTGAGGCGGCAGATCGCGACGGGCTGGTCTTCGACGCGGCCGCGCCGGCACGCCGGCTCGCAGGGCCGGTCGCAGGTGCGCCCGAGGATCCCCGGGAACACGTTCGACCGCCGGTTGAGCATGTAGCTCTCCGTGTACTTCCCTTGCGCGATCAAGCGGATGTACTCGGGGACGTTCGTGTGCGCCGGACACGCCCACTGGCAGTCCACGACGCGGTGGTAGTAGTCGGGATCGCGGGTGTCGGTCGGCTGCATCGAGACCTAGCGGCGGATTATGGGCGCCCCGAATGGGGACGCCAGCCCTTTTCGTGGGGTGATCCGGGCGCTGGATCAACCGTCCGTCGGGTCGATCAGGGGGACGCTCCCCACGAGGTCCCCGCGCCGCGGCGTCGCGCTCGGGACGCGCTCGTCGCGGATCTTCGCCTCGAGCCGGAAGAGCGGCAGGACGTCGGACGCGCCGGCCGGACCGACCTCGGCCACGAGGTCGAGGTCCGCGTGCCCGGAGACCCCGTCCGCGAGGCTCACCACGCTCTCACCCTCGAGGCGGCCCTGCCCCGCGACCGAGACCCCGGAGATCGCGAACGGCTGGATGCGCAGGCGCACCTCCCAGCCGATCCGCGCGCGGCGCGCGTCGCCCTCGCCGTCGACCCCGAGGAGCGTCCAGCTGCGATCGATCTCGACGACCGCGAGGTGGAGCGGTGGCGTGTTCCAGAGCGCCGTCGGCTCGCTCCACGTGTCGCCGACCGCGACCGGCTCCGCGGGGTAGCTCGGCTCGATCAGGCGGGCGAGGAGGAGCACCGCCGCGGCGAGCTGCGTCGAGGACGGCGCGCCCGCGAGCTCGGGCCCCTCGAGCAGCCGGCCGTGCCGATCGACGAGGCTGCGCACCTGGTGCTCCGCGATGCCCCCCATCGCGGGGCCCGGGTCCTGGATCGCGCCGTCCTGCCGGTACTCGAGCGCGCGGTAGAGCTGGTGCCGCAGCGCGGCGTACCCGTCGGCGCGCGGCTGGCGCCGGAGCTGGAGGAGCGAGCTCGCCTCGATGCGCAGGTGGTGCCCGCCGAAGTCGCGCACCGTGACCGACTGCGTGCGATCCCACGAGGCGAGCTCGGAGGGGAGGGTGATCCGCAGCGCGACGGGCGCGTCGGCCGGCTCGCCCGCACCGCCCTCGCGCCCGGACGAGGGCGCACCGCCGCAGCCGAGCGGGAGGAGGCAAAGAGCGATCGCGAGACGGCCGCGCACGGGACGCGCCCGGATCATGGCGCCGTCCCGAACGGAGCGCCCTCGTCGAACGTCAGCTCGCGGCACCATCGCTCAGAGGTACGAGCCGCGTGTGCGTTCGTTCCCCGAGTGTGCAACGGCGCGCGGACCGAGTGTCGCCCGCCGCTGGTCGCCCGCGCATCGCGCACCGGCACGGAACGTGGAGAGCCCGGGTCTCGTGGGACTCCGGGGACCGCCGCGCGCGCTGGGCGCGCTGGCCGCGATCGCGCTCCTCGCGGCGTGCGGGGCCCGCACCGCCCTGCGCATCGACGCGCCCGACGCGGCCGGGAGCGACGCGGCCACCCCCTCGCCGCCGGACGCCGCGGGCCCCCCCGACGCGGGGATCCTCGACGCCGGATGTGCCGACCTGCGTCACGAGCGCATCGCGCCTCGGGTCGACCTCCTCTTCGTCATCGACGACTCGGCCTCGATGGAAGAAGAGCAAGAGGAGCTCGCGCGCGCGTTCGGCGCGATGGCGCGCGGCCTCGCGTCGGGGGACCTCGACGGCGACGGCGCCCCTGACTTCGCCTCGATCGCGGATCTCCACGTGGGCGTGGTCACCTCCGACATGGGCATGTTCGCCGCGGGCCCCGACGGGGAGCTCCTCCCGCGCGCGTGCAGCGCCGCGGGCCGGTGGGGCGGCGACGGCATCCTGCGCGGCGGCTGCGGCCTCGCGCGCCCCTACGTGGAGTACGAGGAGGGCCGCAGCGTCGAGCGGTTCGCGACCGACTTCGCCTGCCTCGCGCGGGTCGGCACGGACGGCTGCGGCTTCGAGATGCCGCTCGAGGCCGCGCTCAAGGCCCTGACCCCCTCGACCTCGGAGCTCCGCTTCGCGTCCGACAGCGTCGGCCACGCCGACGGCGTCAACGAAGGTTTCCTGCGAGAGGACTCCGTCCTCGCGATCGTGGTCCTCACCGACGAGGACGATCGCTCGGTCGGCAACACGCGCTTCCTCGAGGCGATCACGGAGGAGGAGCGCTTCACGGGCACCGCGTGGCTCCACCCGGTCGCGCGCTACGCGGAGGGCCTCGCCGCGCTCCGCGGCGACCCCGAGCGCCTCGTCTTCGCCGCGATCGCCGGCCTCCCGCCGGAGCTCGCGGAGCCGTTCGACCCCGACGTCGCGCTCGCGGACCCGCGGATGGAGATCGTGTACGACGCGGCCGAGTCCACCGGGGTCGTCCCCTCGTGCGAGGCCGAGGGCATCGGCCGCGCCACGCCGCCGCGCCGCCTCGTCCTGCTCGCGCGCGAATTCGGCGACCGCGGCCAGGTCCACTCGATCTGCCGGGGCGACTACGCCGCGCCGCTCCGGCTGATCGCCGAGCGCGTCGGCGAGGCCGTCACGCGGACGTGGTGCGCGGACCCGCCGTGACGCGCGCCCGCGTCGAGTCACTCCAAGAGCGCGGCGGCTACGCGCGCGAAGGACGGCGCGGCGATCGCGCCGCCGCCGTCGCCCGCGGGCTCGGCGCGGACGACGATCACGAAGCGTGGCGCGTCGGCGGGGGCCAGGCCCGCGAAGACCGCGGCGCCCTCCGTCGTGCCGGTCTTGCCCGCGACGCGGTGGCCCTCGACGCGCGCGCGGCGG
>JAYRVK010000908.1:0-11531 GCA_041918555.1 Sandaracinaceae bacterium | reverse complement strand
GGCTCACGCGGGAGGGCGAGCGCCGCAGCGACGAGGCCCGCGACGAGCTCGCGGCGATCGAGTGATGGCCGCGCGGGCCCTTCTCGACTAGCGTCCCGCCTCGAGCGTGCCGACCATCGCGCCCCCCGCCACCGCGAGCGCCCGTCTCTTCCGGCTGGTCCCGGCCCTGGACTCGCTGCGCACGTACTCGCTGGCGACCGCGCGCGCGGACCTCCTCGCCGGCCTCTCGGTCGCCGCGATCGCGGTGCCCCAGGCGATGGCGTACGCGACCATCATCGACGTCCCGCCGGAGTACGGGCTCTACACCGCGATCGTGACGACGACGGTCGGCGCGCTCCTGGTCCCCTCGCGGCAGCTCGTCAGCGGGCCGACGAACGCGATCGCCATCGCGACCCTGAGCGCCGTCGCGACCTTCGCGCCGTCGGACCGCATCGGCATCGCCATCCTCCTCGCGTTCCTCATCGGCGCCCTCCAGATCGCGTTCGGCCTGCTGCGCTTCGGCGACCTCACGAAGTACGTCTCGCACTCCGTCATCGTCGGCTTCACGGCCGGCGCGAGCGTGCTCCTCGTGCTCGACCAGGCGAAGAACTTCCTCGGCCTCCCCGCCGCGGGCGGGCCGCACGATCACTTCCTCGCGCGCTTCTGGCTCACGCTGACGAGCGGCGAGCTCCACGGGCCGACGGTCGCGGTCGGCGCCGCGACGCTCACCCTCGCGCTCGGGCTCCGCGGGCTCAAGAAGGCGCTCGGGTGGACGCTCTTCCCGGAGTTCCTCGTAGCGGTGCTCTCGGCGGGCGCGGCGACGTACGCGCTCGACCTCGAGGCGGCGGGCGTGCGCGTCATCGGCGACATCCCGGCCGCGCTCCCGAGCCTTCACGTCCCGGACTTCGACTGGGAGCGCATGCGCGAGCTCGCGCCGAGCGCCCTGGCGATCGCGCTCCTCGGGCTGCTGGAGGCGCTCGCGATGGCGAAGTCGATCGCGCTCGTGACCGGGCAGCGGCTCGACCTCAACCAGCAATGCCTCAGCGAGGGCGCCGCGAACCTCGCGGGGAGCTTCTTCCGGTGCATCCCGGGGTCGGGCTCGCTCACGCGCTCGGCGCTCAACCAGCAAGCGGGCGCCAAGACGCAGTGGTCGGGTGTCATCTCGGCCGTCGCGGTCGCGGCGACGATGATGCTCTTCGCGCCGTACGCGCGGTTCATCCCGCGCGCCGCGCTCGCCGCGCTCCTCATGCTGACCGCGGCGCGCATGGTGAACCTGAAGGAGCTCCGCTACTTCGTCCGCGTCTCGCGCTTCGACGCGGTCGTCGTCGCGGTGACCGCGATCTCGGCGGTCGCCATCTCGATCGAGTTCTGCGTCCTCGTCGGCGTGGTCTTCTCGTTCCTCCTCGCCGTGCCGCGGATGGGCCGCATGCGGCTCACCGAGTTCGTCGTCGGCGAGGGCGGCGTGATCCACGAGCGCCTGCCGAGCGACACTCCGTGCCCGAGCGTCCTCGTGTTCGGCCTCGAGGGCGAGATGTTCTTCGGCTCGGCCACGAGCCTCGAGGAGCACCTCGACGCGATCGAGGCGCGGGTGAGCCCCGAGACCCGCGTGGTCGTCCTACGCATGAAGCGCGCGCGCAACCCCGACGCGGTCGGGATGATGACGCTCGAGGGGTTCCTCGAGCGCATGGCCGCGCGCGGCGTCCGCGTGATCATGGCCGGCGTCCGCAAGGAGCTGGACGACGTGCTCGTGCGCACCGGGCTTCGCGCGAAGCTCGCCGACGACCAGGTCTTCCTCGAGCAGCCGGTCCGCCTCACGAGCGCGATGGCCGCCGTCCGCCACGCCTGCGAGCTCGCCGAGCACGGCTGCGGCGCGTGTCCGCTGAAGCCCGAGACAGGTGATCCGGTCTAGCCCCGTGCGCGGCGGCTACTCGTACTCGTAGAGCGCGGACTGGATCGGCATGGTCGCCTCTCCCCGCATCACCTTGAACCGCGAGCCCGTCGCCCACGTGAGATACATCAGGTCGGAGGCGCCCGCGGTCTCGAGCTCGCCGATCGCGTCCTCGTCGCGCTCGTGGCGCCGGCGCGACTCGTCGATCCGCCGCAGGCGCTCGCGCGCGTCGTCCCACGTGAGCGAGCCGTCCCCCGCGTCGCGGATGATGTCCTCGATGAGCGCGGCGGCCGGGCCGAGCCGGATCGTCGGGTACGTGTCGCACATCAGGCGGCTCGCGAGCGGGACGCCGCAGTGGAAGAGGTACGTGACGCGGGTCGTGACCTGCTGGCCGTGGTCGAAGTCCTCGCGGTAGCTGTTCGCCCCGGGCGAGACGGGGAAGGTGATCCCCATCGCGCTGTCGTTGTAGATGAAGACCCCCGTCGCGGCGCGCGTCTCGGGCGAGCCGATCGCGGTCATCACGGAGTCCGCGTCGACGAGCTGCTCCATGCTCGGGCTGATCGAGGCGAGCGGGAGCGACGCCGCCGTGCGGATCGCCGACAGGCGCGGACCGCCGCTCGCGCCGGGGCCGCCGCCGCCGCCGCCGGCGCCCGCGCCGAAGATCCGCAGGATCGCGCTGAGCCCTTCCTCGCTGCTCGAGAACCCGAAGCGCGCGACGGTCATGCGCGGCTCGCCGTCGTAGTACTGCGGGTCGTCGTCGAGCACCACCACCGCGGCGCGCGCGGCGCGGCTCGCGGCGTGCTGCACGACGAGGTCGCCCGCGTACATGAGCGACATCTGCACCATGCCGAGGAACATGATGAAGAGCGGGATGAACGCGATGAGGAACTCGACGTAGGCCGCGCCGCGCTCGTCGGGGAGCAGGCGCTCGCGCTTCGCGTTGATCATATCCACAGCTCCCGGTGCTTCTCGAAGACCGCGATGGACGTGCCGAGGAGGATCGCCGCCCCGAGCCGGATCCGGTGCATGAGCTCGGGCGCGATGGTCTTGCGCCAGCGACGCGGCAGGACCGGGTTGAGCCCGATGAAGACGGAGTTGCCGAGGCTGTGGACGAGCCGCCCGCTCCACGCGAGGTGCCCGATCGCGTAGATGGAGGCCGCGACGAGCGACAGGAACTGCGCCTCGAGCCCGAGGTAGAGCCCGGCCACCGCGCCGAGCGCCGCGAAGAGCTTCACGTCGCCGCCCGCCATGCCGCCTCGGTAGAACACGAGCAGCGGCACGAGCGCGCAGACGAGGATCCCGAGGACGGATGAGAGAACGCCCCGAACGCCGTCCACCATGCCGTGGGCGATCGGGGCGAACACGAGCGGAGGCAGGGTGAGCCAGTTCGGGATGGTCCCGTTGCGAACGTCCGTGACCGCCGCGATGCCGACCAGGCAGAGCACGACGACGTGGATGATCGATGGATCGATGTGGCTCGTCCCGCCCATGGCGGGTGACTACGGTGCCGACTCGGTCGGGAGCGTGCCGACGACGCCCTCGGCCCCGCCGACCTTCTGCTTCACGGTCTCGCCGAACTTCTTCCAGATGGCGAAGCCGACGACGGCGATGAGACAGAGGATGATGATGTACTCGACCGTCGTGAGCCCGCGCTCATCGCTGAGCAGCCCTTCGACCCGGCGCGCCTTGTTCTTGATCTTCATGGAAACCACCACGCACTTCCTCCCGCCGCTCACGGGATGGGGAGTGAAAGGACCATCTGCGTGAAGCGGTAGAGCTTGAGGAGAGGGACTCCGAGGCTCACCACCGCGACCGCGCCGATGACCGTCACCAGGAGCAGGAGCGCCACGTACTCGACGAAGACGACCCCCGAGGCCGAGGCGAGCAACGCTCGGGCGCCGGGGGCAGGCTTCGGGGAGATGAGACGCATTGCGTAGAAATCGTACCACGTCGGACCGAGAGGATCCTCGGCGCCGTGTTCGGGGTCACGTCACTGCCATCGTCGTGCCAGAGCCTCGTGCAGAGATCCGCCAGGCCGAGGCGTGGCCGCCCGGGGGGACGCGCGACCCCATCCTCGCGACCGATCGCGCCAGCGTGGCGCGCTCTCATCCCCGCCGTACTGCGGCCCAGAGCGCGAGCCCGAGCGCGATCGTCCCCGCCCCCACGAGCGCGACCGCGGGCTCGGCCGCGATCGACCAGACGATCATCCAGAGCATCA
Organism: Sandaracinaceae bacterium; assembly: GCA_041918555.1. Lineage (GTDB taxonomy): Bacteria > Myxococcota_A > Polyangia > Polyangiales > Sandaracinaceae > JACKEC01. The sequence continues at coordinate 7,446 of JAYRVK010000908.1, read as the reverse complement.
GCGCGACGAACACGATCGGCGTGATCGGGTAGCCCCACGTCCGATACGGCCGCGCGAGCTCGGGCCGGCGGCGGCGCAGCACCAGCACGCCCGCGACGGTGAGCGCCGCGAAGATCGAGAGCGTGAAGCCGATGTAGCCGAGGAGCGCGCCGAAGCTCGAGGTCAGCACCATGACCGTGGCGAGCACGCCCTGCAGCGCGACGGCGACGAAGGGGCCGCCCCCGCTCGCGCGGCGCGCGAGGGCCGCGAGCGGCCCGTGATCGCGGCCCATCGCGTCGAGCACGCGCGTGCCCGTCATGATCAGCGCGCCCACGGTCGAGACGAGGCCGAGCGCGATGATCGCGCTCAGCACCCGCGCGGCCGCGGGACCGTGCATGTGCGCGACCGCGACGGAGCCGACCTCCACGACGCCGCGCAGCGCCTCGGGCGGCGCGCCCGCGAGGAACACGACGTTGACCGCGAGGTAGAGCGCGGTGACGACGGTGGTCCCGAGGATGAGGGCGATCGGGAGCGCGCGCTCGGGCCGCTCGAGCTCGCCCGCGACGTAGGTGGCCGCGTTCCAGCCGCTGTAGCTGAAGGTGACGTAGATGAGCGCGACCGCGAAGGCGGGCGACAGGCTCGCGTCGAGCAGCGGCCGGGTCGCGTGCCCGAGCCGGTCGAGGTCGAGCGAGCCGAGGCCCGCGACCACGAACCCGGCGACGAGCAGGAGCTTGAACGCGGTCAACGCGTCCTGCGCGCCGCTCCCCACGCCGACGCGGAACCCGTGGAGGAGGCACATCGAAGCGATCAGCCCGAGGGCCGCGGGCGTCTCGGGGATCGCGGGCCACGCCGCGTGGAGGTAGTCGCCGAACGCGATCGCCGATGCGGCGACCGGCGCGGAGAAGCCGACGACGAAGGACACCACGCCGGAGCTGAACCCGATCGCGGGGTGATACACCTCCGAGAGGAGCTGGTACTCGCCGCCGTTGCGCGGGAGCGCGGCGACGAGCTCCGCGTAGCTGAGCGCGCCGGTCATCGCGAGCAGGCCGCCGATCCCCCACGCGAGGAGCACCGCGGGGGTCGACGAGAGCTGCTCGAGGAGGAGGCCGCTCGACGTGAACACGCCGGTGCCCACCATCGAGGCGACGACCAGGAACGTGGCCGTGCGCCCCTTGATCCGCCGCGTCTCGTCGGTCACGCGCGGAGCGCCTGCATCGCCCGACGCAGCCCGTCGATCAGGACCTCGTCGGCGGCCTCGCCCTCGACGCGATAGCCGCCGCGCGGGCGGCCGTCCCAGGCGATCCAGAGGCGCGCCGTCGAGGCGTCCGAGCAGAGCCCGAGCTCGACGCGGTCGTCGGACACGGCCAGCTCGGTCCAACGCACCGACCCGAAGGGCGCGGCCCGCCGGAGGCGCGCGAGCGGCGCGCGCAGCGCCGGCGGGGCCGCGCGCCCGAGCGGGTGCACGGGCGCGTCGAGGGCGAGCAGCCGCGCGGCGAGCGCCTCCCCAAAGAGCTCGCGCACCCCGAAGCGCCGGTAGCGCGCGAGCTCGCCCCCGTCGGCGTCGAGCACCGCGGTGATCCCGCCGTGCCTGACCTCGACGACGCGATCGGATCGCACGCGACACGTCGCTGGAACGAGGAGCGGCGGCGCCCAGAGACCGAGCAGGCGACCCGCGGGATCCGCGTCGCGCAGGGCCGTCGCGGTGATCGGTGAGAGCTCGTCGAGCCCGTGGAGGCGCGCGTAGGTCTCGTAGACGCCGGAGCAGCGATCGGAGAGCACGCACTCGCCGCACCGCGAGGGCTTGAGCTTGTCCCGCCGCTTGACGAGGTACTTGTTCCACGGGCGGCTCAGCCGGTCGTCCCCATCGATCGCGATGGTCTCGGTGGGCTCGCCGTCGTGGTGGATCCACGGCGCCAGATCGGGCGCGATACAGAACGGGAGGTTCCCGACGTTGACGTCGAAGCCGGGCGCGAAGCCCGCGATCATCCGGCGGAGGGGTCCGGCCAGCGCGCCGTACCGCGGGATCGTCGCGCGCAGCTCGTCCTCGGTCCGCTCGCCGGCGTCGAGCGGCCGCATCATGTCGAGGTCGAGCTGCCGCACGCCGTAGGGCGCGAGGAGCGCGGGGAACCGATCGACGTCCTCGAAGTTCGAGCGCACCACGCACATGTTCACGGTGACGCGCTCGCCGCGCGCGGCGAGGTGCTCGAGGCTCCGCACGATGCGCCCGAACGAGCCGGGCTTGCGCGTGGTCCGCTCGTGGCTCTCGCGGGTCGCGCCCTGGATCGAGATCCGCCACGTGAAGCGCCCCCCCGTCGCGCGGATCGCGTCGACCACCGCGGCGCTCGCGGTCTTCACGCCGTTCGTGAAGAGCACGATCTCCTCGAAGCCGAGGGCCACCGTTTCTTCGACGATACGCATGAAGCCGGGCTGGAGGGTGGGCTCCCCGCCGAGGAGCGTGATCTTGGTGTGCCCGGCGGATCGGGCCCGACGGATCGCCCCGAGGATCGGCTCGACGGGCATCGGACCGGCCTCGCCCAGGGCCGTGCGCTGGCCGCTGACGCAGAAAACGCAGCGGTTGTTGCACATGTGACCCAGCTGGATCTCGATCTGCCGGTCCGGCTCCACGTCCATCGGGTCCGTTCGAGGTGCGCAAGATCGTTGCATTATGGGTCGAGCCATGCAATAGGGTGCCGGCTCGCGGGGGATGGGCCCGGACGCCCGCTCGACCCCGAGGGCCGATTGCGGGAGAGCGTCATGGCCAACAGGGGCAGCGAGACCCGGTCTCGCGAGAAGGCAGGCAAGAAGACCCCGGCGAAGAAGCCCTCGGCCAAGCCCTCGCGCTCGGCCAAGACCGCGACGAAGAAGCCACCGGCCAAGGCCGCGGCGAAGAAGAGCGCTCCCAAGAAGGCGCCCGCGAAGGCGGCCAAGCCCGCCAAGCCCGCCAAGCCCACGAAGGCAACGGCCAAGGCGCCGCCGCCGAAGCAGGCGCCGCCGCCCGAGGTGAAGAAGTCGAAGCCGCCGCCGAAGACGGAGGCGAGCGCGTCGGACGATCAGCGGCACTCCGAGATCCCGCCGGCGCTCACCGCCGCGCAGCCCGTCCCAGACGGCTGGGGCGCGCACCCCGACGCGGGCCTGACGGGCCGGCAGCTCCACTATCTCTACAACCGGCTGGTCGAGGAGCGGAAGCGGAAGATCGACGAGCTCCAGCGCCACATGGAAGAGGCGCTCGGCGACGCGGGCGTCATGCCCGACGAGACCGACATGGCGCAGCGCCACACCGAGCAGGCGTACCTGATCCGCTTCGCGGACAAGGAGCGCAAGCTGCTGAACGAGATCGAGGGCGCGCTCGAGAAGCTGCGTCTCAACGAGTACGGCGTCTGCGAGGGCACCGAAGAGCCGATCGGCTTCAAGCGCCTCGAGCTGCGCCCGTGGACGCGCTACAGCGTCGCCTACAAAGAGCAGATCGAGCGAGAGCGCAGCCAGCACCGTCGCTGAGCCTTGCGCCACGCCCGAGGTCGGCTAAGGATCCGGGCCCCAGGAGGTACGTGATGCGGGAGATGATCCGCTTGGTGTCCAGCGCCGGCACCGGCTACCACTACTACACGACGAAGAACAAGCGCACCAAGCCGGAGAAGATGAGCATCAAGAAGTTCGACCCGGTGGTGCGCAAGCACGTCGAGTTCGTCGAGAAGAAGATGCCCAGCGCGAAGAAGAGCTGAGCGCTCGCACACGTCGTCCACTCGAAGGACCGTCGAAGGCCCGGCGCGGAAGCCCGCCCCGGGCTTCGTTCGTTTCTCGCGGCCGATTGATCTGCCCGCGCGATCCGCCAATACTCGTCGCTCGCCGATGCTCCCGCTCCGCCACGCGCTCGCCGCCCTCCTGCTCCTCGCGGGGTGTCTCCTCGCGAGCGCACCTGCGGCCGCGCAGCGCACGCACACCGTGCGGGCCGGCCAGTCGATGTCGCTGATCGCACGGCGCTATCGCGTGAGCGTCTGGAACCTCGCGCTCGCCAACCGCCTGCAGCCGAGCGCCACGCTGCGTCCAGGCATGACCCTCGACGTCCCGCCGCACGGGGTCACGTACGTGCGACCCGGCCAGACCCTCTCGCAGATCGCCCGCGAGAACGAGTGCACCGTCGGCGAGCTCCAACAGCTCAACCGCCTGCGCGGCGGCCTGCGCGCGGGGCGCCGGCTCGTCCTGCCGGGCTACGTGCCGGCGGAGCCGGAGGGTCCGCGCGAGTGGGGCGCGCCCGCGGAGCCGGGCGTCGTGCGCCTCCGGCGCCACGACCAGGTCGTGACGGTCCGTCTCCTCGACGCCGAACGACGCGTCACGCGCGAGGGCCTCGAGCACCTCGGCGACCTGATGCGCCTGCGCGACGACGACGCGGCGCAGGTCCCTGCGCCGCGCCTCGCGGTCTTGCTCGCGGGGATCTCGGATCACTTCGGCGGCCGCGAGCTGACGCTGGTGAGCGGGCGCCGCCCGGCGGGAGGCTACACGCGGGAGACGAGCCGGCACGTCTCGGGCCGCGCGACGGACATCCGCGTCGAGGGCGTGGGGCGGCGCGAGCTGTGGGACTACTGCCGAACGCTCGCGGGCACCGGCTGCGGCTACTACCCGCGGAGCACCTTCGTCCACGTCGACGTGCGGCAGCAGGCCGCGCAGTGGGTCGACTGGTCGCGGCCGGGCGGGCGCCCGCGCTACGGCAACCTCGCACGGGCCTGGCCGGCGTTCTGCCGCAACCCACGCCGGCGAGGGCACCGCCTGTGCGAGCGCGAGGGTCGCCGCGTCAGTGCGCCCGAGGACGTCCCGCTCGAGTTCGAGCTCGCAGAGGACGCGCGCGCGCTCGTCCCGGTCACGCCGGCCGAGACCGAGGAGGCCGACGACGCGATCGACGAGTACGAGACCGCGACCGACGAGGAGGACGACGTCGTCACGGAGCCGAATCCGCTCGACGACGCCTGAGGCTCAGGGACACGCGGCGCGCACGCGGGCGCGGTGCGGGCTGCTCGGGCGCTCGCGCAGGAACCGCTCGGCCAGCGCGCGTGCCTCGTCGGCGCGATCCGCGCGGCAGAGCGCGAGCACGCGCGCGGCCTCCCGCTCCTCCTCGAGCACGCCGCTCGGGAAGCGTCGGGCGTGGTCATCGAGCCGGGAGAGGGCATCGTGCGGGTGATCCGCCTGCATCGCGCGCTGCGCGTCGCGCAGGAGCGCGAGCTCCTCGGTGAGCGTCGAGTCGACGCGCGCGATCTCGAGCGGGGCCGCGGGCGCGCGGCGGACGCGCGGCGCGACGTCCGGCACCTCTGCGCTGGCCACGACCTCGGGCGCGGGCAGCTCTTCCGCCACCTCCGCCGCGACCGGCTCCGGCGCGACGGTCGCAGGCGGCGCGGGCTCGATCGCGGGCCGCAGGATCTCGGGCTCGGAAGGCCGCGCGGGCGCGTGCACCGCGGCGCGCCGCGGCGCGGGCGCCGGCTCCGGCGGCGCGGTCACCACGAGGGCGGTGCCGCCGAGCGCCGCGGCGACGAGCGCGACCGCGGCGATCTTCACGCCGAGCGAGAGCCCGCCGGCCGCGGCGGTCGCGGTCGCGGCGGTGGTCCCGGCCGCCGCCGTGCTCGCCGCCGTCGAGGCGGCGAGGCTCGCCCCGCCCGCGATCGCGGCGACGAGCGCGCGCTTCACGCGGTCGCGATCGCCCGGAGCCGGCCCGTCGACCTCGCGCACCTCGTCGATCAGGGCCCGGGCCCCCACCGACAGCTCGTGGTCGTCCTGATCGTTCATCGTCCCGCCTCCCGAGCCCGGTGGCGCGCGAGCGCCTCGTCGAACTGCTTACGCGCGACCCGCAGGCGCGAGTACACCGTGTTGAGCTTGATCCCCCCGAGCGCCTCGGCGATCTCGGGCGCGGTGAGCTGCTCGAGCTCCGCGAGCACGAACACCGCGCGCTTGTCCTCGTCGAGCTGCTCGAGCAGCGCGTGGAGGAGGCGGACCTTGTCGTTGCGCGCGGCCTGCTCCGCGGGGCAGCTGCGATCCGGCTCCGCGGCCAGCCCCTCGGGGAGCGGCGCGAGCCCCCCCTTGCGGCGGTGGCGCCGCCGATGATCCGCGACCACGCGGAGCAGGATCCCGAAGAGCCAGGTCTTGACCGACGAGCGGCCCTCGAAGTCGTCGCGGCGCCGGTGCACCACCAGGAAGACCTCCTGGACCACGTCGTCGACGGCCGCGTCGGGCACGCCCATGCGGCGCGCGCTGCGCCACACGAAGTCGAAGTGGGCGTCGTAGAGCTCCTCGAGGGGGGGCAGCTCCCGCGCGGACGCCCCCACCCGGTGCGCTCCGCTCCCGGGTCCTTCGGCCAGCCCGACGGCGGCTACGGCACCCATGACCTCTTCGTGGCCGGCCACGATCCAATCCGTTGCTCAAAATCGTACGTGGGCGGACAGCCCGAACCGACCGGCCGCCGGGGCCTGCTCGTGGAAGACGTCGTCGGGGGAGCCTCGGACGGCGAACTCGAGCGGGTTGAACGGCACGATCAGCGAGGCGTCCAGGTCCAGATCGAACCACGGCTCGGGCGCCCACGCCACCCCCAGGCCGGCGACCGCGGCGCCGAAGGTGCCCACGCCGACCTCGGTGCTCGAGAGCCCGAAGCCCTCGGCGACGCTCACCCCGAGCGCCAGCCCGAGGCAGCCGTAGAGGAAGCGCGCCTCGTCGAAGGGGTGCACGCACGCGCGGGCGTCGAGCGTGCCGGTGGTGATCCGCGCCCCGGCCGCGCGATCCCGCGCCGCGTCGCGGCCGAACACGAAGCTCGCGCGCACCCGCGCCTCGAGGAGCGGGATGCCGAAGCTGCCCTCGACCGTGATCGCGCCGCTGACGTCCGGGACGCTGCCCACGTCGAGCGCGCCGCCGACGCCGAGCGCGCCCTGGAGGGGCTCGCCGGGGCTGCCCTGAGGCGGATCCTGGCGCGGGCCCTCGGTTCGTGGATCGCGGTCGTGCTCGACCACGCGCGAGATCACGCCCTCCTCGGGGCGACGCGGCTCCGGCCCCTCGGCAGGGGCGGGGTCGGCGAGCGCCTCGATCGCGGCGTGCGCTGGCGCGGCGGGCTCGACGGGCTCGACCGGCGGGAGCGGCTGCGCGGGCTCGGGCGGTGCGTGCTCGGCGACCGCGACCGGATCGATCATGAGCGCGAGGATCAGCGCGGCCGCGTCCGCGAGGGGCGCGCACGCGTCGCCCTCCACCACGCGCTCGCCCTCGGCCTCGGGCGTCGCGGTGTGCAGGCGCAGCGTCCAGCGCTCGCCGTCGCGCGTGGCGACGCCGCGCGCGGTGAGCGCGAGCGCCTCGGGCAGCGCGCCGCCGAGGAGCCGCGCCACCTCGGCGCGCACGACCTCGCCGGCCGGGCACTCCGGCGGCGCCTCCCACGTCAGCGCGAGCTGCGCGCCCGCGGGGAGCGGGGCGACGAGGAGGAGCAGCGCGAGCGCGGCGGCTGGCACG
>JAYRVK010000907.1:0-13602 GCA_041918555.1 Sandaracinaceae bacterium | reverse complement strand
CTTCGCGACGGCGCTCGTCGTAGGACTCGGCGCGGTCATCGTAGCGCTCCTCCTGGGCACCCAGAGCGACTCCGCCGTGCTTCGGTTTCATTGATGCGGCGGGCGCGCGGAGTCGAACGCGAAGGAGTACAGCGAGCGGTCGTAGCGCTTGAGCGAGAGCGCGAGCCGCGCACCGTCCGGCGAGACGCTCGGCGAGCCGACCCAGCGGGTGTCGCTGCCGTAGAACACGGCGTGGTCCGAGCCGTCGGCCGCCACGCGGTGCAGCTCGAAGAGCGGGCTCCCGCCGACCGACGTCGCGTAGAGCCACCGGCCGTTCGGGTGCCACGCGACGTACACGAACCCGAGGCCCGGTGCGCTGAGCAAGGTTCGTTGCGCGCGACCGTCGCGGCCGACGGCGACGAGCGCGCCGTCCTGTGCGACGGCCACCTCGGCGCCGTCGGGCGAGAGCGCGTGGGTGAAGGTGTCGCCGCGCACGACGATGGCGCTCGAGGGATCCGCGGTGTCCCCGAGCGGCGCGATCCGGTACTCCCTGCCGATCTGCTCGCCGAGCAGGCACGCGCCCGCGGCGCAGGACACGCGCAGCGTGCGCGGGGACGGCATCGCGGCCGCGAAGAACAGCGTGTCGAACGGCGCGTGCGCGTCGACGTCGTGCGACCCGTCGAGGTCCACGCGGCGCAGCGTCGTCACGCTCGTCCCCCCCTCGTCGGTCTCGCGGGTGCGCCAGTAGAGGAGCCCGTCCGGGCCGGGCACCGGGTACGTCGCGTGCGCCTCGGGCGGCGTGATCCGGCGCTGGCTGCCGTCCGCGAGCTCCGCGCGGAAGACGCCGTAGCGCCCGCCGCGGTTCGAGTGGAACACGAGGGTCCGATCGTCGAGCCACGCCGGCTCGCGGTCCTCGGCGAGGGTGTCGGTCACGACGCTCGGCTCCCCCGGGCCTCCCTCCTCGTCGAGCTCGGCGATCGCGACGTCGGCCTGCGAGCTCACGCCGACCACGTAGGCGCGACCCTCGGCGTCGAGCGAGAGCGCGGCGGCGCTGAAGGAGGGAAAGCGCGCCAGGAGCTCGGGCTCCGCGCGCTCGCCGGCGTCCGGACAGACGCGGTGCAGGCTGCAGCCGCTCGCGGGCGCGGCCGCGGCGAGGAAGAACGCGACGCAGCCGTCCGGGAGCACCGCGACCGGCGAGTGGGCCGTCTCGAGGACGAGGCGGGGCGACCGGTGGAGCACGGTGGTGGAGCCGTCGAGATCGAGCAAGACGACTTGCGGGAGCGCGTCCTCGCCCTCGCCCGCCTCGACGTAGGCGAGCCGGCGATGGTCGGAGGTCCACTCGAGGCCGCCCGTCCCGCAGCCACCGCGGCGGACGCTGCGGTCCTCGCCGGACGCGGTGCGCACCCGGACCTCGCACGGGGTCCGACCGATCGTGAAGTACGCGATGTCTCCGTCCGGCGTGGCGGCCGCCGTGAGGGCCTGGAAGAGGCGAGCGGGGTCGCCGCCGCGCGCGCGGACCCGCCACACCCACGACTCGCCGCTCGACGGGACGGCCATCGCGAGGAGCTCGTCGCGCCCGCGGATCCACGCGACGGACCCGACGCGTCCCGCGCCGGGCAGCGTCACGCGTCGCTCCTCACCCGTCGCGAGCTCGCGCAGGACGAGCCCGTCCAGCGTCGCGATCGCGAGGGTGCGCCCGTCGTGCGACACCGCCGCGTGCGTCAGCGAGGGGTCGGCGTCGATCACCGACTCGAGCGCCGGCTCGATCGGGCCCGCCGGCGGCGCGGGAGGGGGCGCGGGCGCCGCCGCGGGCGCGTCCCGCGTCGCGAGATGGAGCGCGCCGCCCGCGATCGCCGCCGCCAGGACGCCGACGACGACGAGCGGCCATCGCCGTCTCGGCGGCGGCGCGCGCAGCGGCTCCTGGCTCGAGATGGTCGTCAGCAGCGCGACCTCGCCGTCGTCCTTCGAGGGCCGCGTCGCGGCCGGCGTCCCCACGCCCCGCAGGACCGCGAGCTCCGCGGCCACCACGCCCGCGTCCGCCGGCCGCGCGCTCGCGTCGTGGCGCAGGCATCGCGCGACCAGATCGCCGAGGGCCGCGTCGACGCCCGCGAGGCGCGGCGCCTCGTCGCGCAGGATCGACGCGATCACCTCGAGCGACGAGCCGCCGGTGAACGGACGCGCGCCCGCGACGAGCTCGTACAGCAGCACCCCGAGGGCGAACACGTCGCTCGCGGGGCCCACCGGCGCGCCGCGCGCCTGCTCGGGCGACATGTACTCGGGCGTGCCGACCACGCGCACGCCCGTGGTGACCGGCTCGGGGGTCTCGCCCTCGGACGCCGGCGCGTCGCGGGCCTCGGCCGCGCGCAGCTTCGCGAGCCCGAAGTCGAGGATCGTCACCGAGCCCTCGTCGTCGAGCATCACGTTCTCGGGCTTGACGTCGCGGTGCACGATGCCGGCCGCGTGCGCCCGCGCGAGCCCGCGCGCCACGTCGTGCGCGATGCGCAGCGCCTCGCCGAGCGGCGGTGGCCCGTCGGCGAGCACCGCGCGCAGCGTGCGCCCCTCGACGAGCTCCATCGCGATGTAGACGGTCCCGTGCTCGTCCTCGCCGACCTCGTGGATCGTGGCGATCGCCGGGTGCGAGACCGCCGCGGCGCTGCGCGCCTCGCGAAGGAAGCGGCGCCTCGACTCGCCGTCGGTGGTCCGCTCGGGCGGCAGGAGCTTGAGCGCGACGTGGCGCCGGAGCGTGAGATCCTCGGCCCGATAGACCGCGCCCATCCCGCCTCGCGCGATCGGGCCGAGGATCCGGAAGTGCGAGATCACTCGATGCTCGTTCTCGTCCGCCTGCATCCCCGCGAAGACAGGTTACAACGCGGGCTGCTACGCTACGCCGCGAAGACGTCTTGCCCATGTCTCGGGGCTCTCACCGGCCATTCACGCTCGCGCTCGCGCTCTTGGCTCTGCCGGGCGCCGCCCCGGCGGAGGCGCAAGCCTCGCGGGTCGTCGTGCAGAGCTTCTCCGGCTCCGGCGGCGCGGGGCTGCGCCGCCGGCTCATCGAGAACCTCGAGGAGAACGGGGTCCAGATCGTCCCGGAGGACGAGGTCCGCGCGGCGCGCGAGGAGCTCGGCTTCGGCCGGAGCCTCGAGGACGAGCAGTACGTGGAGCTCGCGCGCGCGCTGCGCGCGGCGGCGTTCGTCGACGGGCGCGTGCACCGCGAGCGGCGGCGCTACCGCCTGCAAGTCCGCGTGCGCAATGCGGCGGACGGAGAGATCCTCGGCGGAGCCACCTGGTCCGGCCGGCGCGCGAGCTCGCTCGCGCCGGTGGGCCAGAACGGCCACTCGCGGCTCGCGCGGTACCTGAGCCGGGCGCGCGCTCCCGCCGCGGCGCGCGCGCGGCCGCAGGCCACCCCCGACGGCGAGGTCCCGTGGTGGCAGCGCCGCGACGCGGGCTCGCGCGCGACCGCCGAGGACGACGACGAGGACGAGGAAGAAGAAGAGGCCTCCGCGCCGCGCGAGGTGGGCACGCGCTACGACGCGCTCCGCATCGTGCTGCTGGGCGGGACGCTCTACCGCTCGATGGACACCACGGTCACCGTGTACGCGACGCAGCGCGGCCTCTCGCCGGCGGATCCCACCTCGGAGCTCCTCGACGAGGCGCGCACCTACCACAGCGGCGGCATCGGCCACTTCGAGCTCGGCGGCCGCTTCGAGCTCTACCCAGGCGCGTTCGACGACGCGCAGTCGTTCCCATACCTCGGGCTCGCGTTCGAGCTCACGCACTCGATCGGCGTCCAGAGCAACGGGTTCGATCGCAACACCGGCGAGCCCGTCGCGGTCCCGACCAACCAGTTCGAGGTCTACGTCGGCGGCCGCTTCCGCTACCGCTTCGGCGAGGCCCGCAACGAGCCCGAATTCCACATCGACGCGGGCTGGGGGACCTTCAACTTCAACCTCGGCCTCGACCAGCTCCAGCAGATCGATCTCGACACGATCATCCCGCCCATGCAGCACGGCTACATCCACGCCGCGCTCGGGATCGAGTACGGCGTGGTCCCGACCTACCTCACGCTCGGGCTCGAGGTCGGCGGGCGCATCGGCACCAACCTCGGCGGCGACACGCGCAACGTGTGGGGCACCGAGACCGCGCCCTCGAACGGGCTCCTCCTCGGCGCGAACCTGCGCGTCGAGATCCCGGAGATCGTCCGCGGCTTCTTCCTCGGCGTCAACGTACGTTACTTCCTCTTCGCGACGGACTTCCGCGGCCAGGTCGGCTGCGCGGTCGCCGAGGAGTGCGCGGGCTTCATGAACCCGTGGGAGGATCGCCGGCTGTGGGAGGTCTGGCCGGTCGAGCCGCCGGGCTCCGGGATGGCGGATCTCGACGCGGTGGTCGGCGGCCCGTCGGGCGCGGTGATCGACCACTACGTGCGGCTCCAGCTGGCGATCGGATTCGCCTTCTACTAGGAATTCCGCCCCCATGAAGTCCGCATCCGACATCCGCGAGGCGTTCCTCGCCTACTTCGAAGCGCGCGGGCACGCGCGCATCGAGAGCGGTCCGATCGTGCCCGCCAACGACCCGACGCTGATGTTCACCAACGCCGGGATGGTGCAGTTCAAGGACGTGTTCACGGGCGTCGATCCGCGCGACTACAAGCGCGCGACGACCTCCCAGAAGTGCATCCGGATCAGCGGCAAGCACAACGACCTCGAGAACGTCGGCTTCACCGCGCGGCACCACACGTTCTTCGAGATGCTCGGGAACTTCTCGTTCGGCGACTACTTCAAGCGCGACGCGATCTCCTACGCGTGGGAGCTCCTCGTCGGCGTGCTCGGCCTGCCGAAGGACCGGCTCGTCGTGAGCATCTTCGAGGGCGACGCGCAGACCCCCGCCGACGACGAGGCGGCCGCGCTGTGGAAGGAGATCGCGGGCCTCCCCGAGGAGCGGATCTTCCGCTGCAACGCGAAGGAGAACTTCTGGTCGATGGGCGACACGGGCCCCTGCGGGCCGTGCACCGAGATCCACTTCTTCATGGGCGCGGGCGCCCCCGATCTCGCGCGGTTCGGCGCGGAGCCGACCCCGGACGGGAGCGGCTGGGTCGAGATCTGGAACAACGTCTTCATGCAGTTCGACCGGCAGCCGGACGGGACGCTCGTCCCCCTCCCCGCGCCGTCGGTGGACACGGGCATGGGGCTCGAGCGCCTGTCCTGCGTGCTGCAAGGCGTCGTGTCGAACTACGACACGGATCTGTTGCGCCCGATCGTGGAGCTCGCGAGCGAGGTCGCGGGCAAGCCGTACGGCGGCACCCTCGGGGACGACGACGTCTCGATGCGGGTCATCGCGGACCACGCCCGCACGACCGCGTTCATGATCTCGGAGGGCATCTTCCCGGGCAACGGCAAGCGCGAGTACGTGCTCCGCCGCGTGATGCGCCGCGCGATCCGGCACGGGCACCGCCTCGGCATCGATCGGCTGTTCATGCACGAGGCCGCGAGCCGCGCGTGCGACGTGATGGGCGGCGCGTACCCGCAGCTCCTCGAGAAGCGCGACCTGATCGTCGACCTCTGCCAGCAGGAGGAGGCGCGCTTCCGCCGCACGATGCAGGCGGGCCTCGATCGGCTCGCGCAGAACGACGAGTGGCAGGAGCGCGACGGCCGGCGCGAGCTCCCGGGCGCGATCGCCGCGGACCTCTACAGCACCTTCGGCTTCCCGCTCGATCTGCAGGTCGTGATCGGCAAGGAGCGCGGCTTCGTGATCGACGAGGCCGGCTACGAGCGCGCGATGGAGCAGCACGCGATCGACTCGCAGTCGGAGGCGGACGTGGGCGACGCGGCCGTCGCGGACGTGTACAAGGCGCTCGCGAACGAGCTCCCGCCGACCGAGTTCGTCGGCTACGACCGGGAGACCGGCAAGGGGCGCGTGCTCGCGCTGATCGCGAGCGGCCAGCGCGTCGAGCGCCTCGAGGGCGCGGGCGCGATCGTGCTCTCGAGCACGCCCTTCTACGCCGAGAGCGGCGGCCAGGTCGGCGACGGCGGCGTGATCCGCGTCGGCGGCGCGACGTTCACGGTGAGCGACACGCAGAAGCCGGTCGACGGGCTCTTCGTCCACCACGGCACGAGCGACGGGTCGATCGAGGTCGGGGCCGAGGCGACGGCCGAGGTCGATCACGCGGCGCGCTCGCGCACGCGGCGCAACCACAGCGCGACGCACCTGATGCACTGGGCGCTGCGCACCGTGCTCGGGCCGCAGGCGATGCAGAAGGGCTCGCTCGTCGGGCCGGACCGGCTGCGGTTCGACTACGCCGGCGCGCGCCCGCTCACCCTGCCCGAGATCGCGCGCATCGAGGACCTCGTGAACGAGAAGATCCTCGCGAACGCGCCGATCGAGACCGAGGTCCTGCCGATGGACGAGGCGAAGGCGCGCGGGGCGATCGGCATCTTCGAGGAGAAGTACGGCGCGGTCGTCCGCATGCTCACGATGACGTCGGACTCGATCGAGCTCTGCGGCGGCACCCACGCGGCGCGCACGGGCGACCTCGGGCTCTTCAAGATCGTGGGCGAGAGCGGCCTCGCCGCGGGCGTGCGGCGCATCGAGGCGCAGACCGGGACGGGCGCCCTCGCGTTCGTGCGCGAGACCGAGCGCGAGCTCGGCGAGGCGGGCGCGCTCCTCAAGGCCAAGCGCGGCGAGGCGCCCCAGCGCGTGCAGAAGCTCCTCGATCGGAACAAGGAGCTCCAGAAGGAGCTCGCGCAGCTCCAGAGGAAGATCGTCTCGGGGAGCACGGGCGCGGACCTCACCGCCGACAAGAAGATGCTCGGCGAGGTGACGCTGCTGGGCACGACGGTCGAGCTCGGCGACGGCGCGGCGCTGCGCGAGATGGCGGACCAGCTCCGCGACAAGCTCGCGCCGGCGGTGATCCTCCTCGGCGCGGACGCGGGCGGCAAGGCGCTGCTCGCGTGCTCGGTCTCGGGCTCGATCACCGATCGCTTCCACGCGGGCAACCTGATCCGCGAGGCGGCGAGCGTGGTCGGCGGCGGCGGCGGCGGGCGTCCGGACTTCGCGCAGGCGGGCGGCAAGGACCCGAGCAAGCTCGGCGACGCCGTCAAGACGGTGTACCGCCTCCTCGAGCGTTGAACGGTCGCAAGTCTACTTGCGGCCCAGGATCCGGCTGATCAGGCCGCCCTTGCGCTCGCCCGGCTCGTCGGCCGGAGGCGGATCCGTGCCTTCGTCCGAGTCCTCGAGCTCGAGCACGTCGTCGTCGACCAGGAGCTCGAAGTCGTCGTCTCCCGCGAGCTCGGCGCGGCTCCCGGTGAGCGTCTCGTCCGCGTCGTCCTCGGCGGCGAGCGCCGCGGGGCGCACCGTCGGGGGGCGCCTCGACGCCGCGGCCGCGCCCGGGGGCACGGGCGGCGGGACGGTGCGCCCGCGCGGCGGCGCCGGGGGCGGGGGCAGCGCGCGCTCCAGGGCCTCGACGTCGACCTCCGGGTCGCTGAGCCGGATCGGCTCCTCGTCGGCGAAGAGGTCGGCGAGATCGAGCGCGCCCGAGCTCGGCGGCTCCGTCCCCGTGGCCGCCTCGTCGTCGAAGAGCTGCTCGACGCTGAGCCCCGCGATGTCTCCGGCGCCCGGCGCGTCGGAGGCCGGCTCGTCGCGCAGCTCGAGCACCGGCGGGAGGTTCGCACGGCGCAATTCTTCTTCCGGGAGCTCGAGGAGCCCCGAGCCGATCGCGACGTCGTCGTCGACGGGCGGCGGCGGCGCGGGCGCCCCGACCGCGGTGCTCGTCGCCGGCGCCGGCCGCCGCGAGATCGGGCGCGGCGGGCGCGCCGACCGCGCGGCGGCACGCGCCGAGGCCACCGCCTCGTCGGTCCCCTCGAGGAGCTCGCCGAGCCCCTCGTCGCCGGCGAGCGCCGCCGCGAGCGCCCGCGCGCGCGCGACCACCTCCCGCAGCTCGGCGTCGGACTTCCCGAACGCGGCGAGCTCGGCGTCGATCTCGGCGAGCTGGTCGGCGGAACGCGCCATCGGCGAGCACGACTATACCCGATGCCCCGGTCCCCGACCTAGAACCCGAGCGCGTGGTTCCTGTATCTTTGTACCTCGATGCTTGGAGGTCGTATGAGGACGTGTCTCGGTTCGACGCTCGCTCCGCTCGTGGCCCTCGCCGCGCTCGCGATGGCCTGCGATCCTTCGTCGGGCGTCCCCGACGCGGGCGGAGGGGGGGGGACCGACTCGGCGCGCCCGACCGGGATGGACTCCGACGGGGACGGCATCCCGAACGAGCACGAGGGCGCCGCCGACATGGAGGACACGGACGGCGACGGCACGCCGGACTACCAGGACGACGACAGCGACGACGACGGCGTCCCCGACTCCGAGGAGGGCGGGAACCCCGGCGGCGCGCCGAGCGACACCGACCTCGACGGCACGCCCGACTTCCGTGACACCGACTCGGACGGCAACGGCGTCGACGACGCGGTCGAGGGCAGCGCGGACCTCGACGGCGACGGCGCGGGGAACCACGTCGACACCGACAACGACGGCGACCGGCTGAGCGACATCGCCGAGATCGGGGGCGACCCGAGCGCGCCCGCCGACCACGACACCGATGGGATGCCCGACTACGCCGACCTCGACAGCGACGGGGACTTCATCCCCGACGGGTACGAGGGCGAGCTCGACGTCGACATGGACGGGACCCCCGATCGCTTCGACACCGACAGCGACGAGGACGGCATCACCGACTCCGAGGAGGCCGGCGACCGCGACCTCGGCACCGCGCCCCGCGACACCGACGCGGACATGACCCCCGACTTCCGCGACGCGGACAGCGACTCGGACGGGCTCTCGGATCGCGCGGAGCGGATGGACGGCACCGACCCCTTCGCGAGCGACAGCGACGGCGACGGCACCTCGGACCTCGTCGAGTCCGCAGCGGGCACGGACCCCCTGGACGGCACCGACAACCCGGGCGCGCGCGGCGATTTCGTCTTCGTCGTGCCGTTCGAAGAGGCGCCGATGCCGCCGCGCGACACGCTCGACTTCGCGACGGACCTGCAGGTCGCCGACGTCTACTTCCTCATGGACAACACCGGGTCGATGAGCGACTCGATCAACTCCATCCGCGCCGAGCTGCGGGACAACATCATCCCCGGGATCCGCGCGTCGATCCCCGACGTGTTCTTCGGCGTCGGCGGCTTCCGCGACTACCCGTGCTGCGGCTACGGCAGCGGCGCGCCCGACGAGCCGTTCTTCCACCTGCAGGACCTCACCGGGGACGCGGCCGTCGCGCAGGCCGCGACGATGGGCTACGCGGCGAGCGGCGGCGGCGACGGTCCCGAGAGCCACGGGCCCGCGCTGTGGGCGCTGGTGACCGGCAACGCGCTCCCCGGCGGCGGCTCCACCGTCGCCGCGCGCACGGGCTGCGCGGCGGGCACGCTCGGCTACGCGTGCTTCCGCCCCTCCGCGGTGCCCATCGTCGTGCTGATCACCGACGTCCCCTGGCACAACGGGCCGGGGGCGACCGCGCCGTACGACGACCTCCTGCTCGGCGCGCACGCGCCGACCTACGACGAGGTGGTGACGGAGCTGACGACCCGCAACGTCCGCGTGATCGGCGTCTCGCAGTTCGGCGGTGGCCGCACCGATCTGCAGGCGATCGCGCGCGCGACGAGCGCGGTCGACGCGACGGGCGCGCCGCTCGTCACCAACTTCGTGGGCGGCACGATCACCACGCAGATCGTCAGCGCGATCGCGACGCTCGCGAACACGACGACGCTCGACATCTCGCTCCAGTACACCGACGACGCCGCCGACCCGGTCGACACGCGCGCCGCGTTCCTCGATCACCTCGAGGCCAACACCGCGGGCGACCCGGTCCGCGGCTGCGATCCGCGCACCGCGGTCGACACGAACGGCGACGGCTTCCCCGACATGTTCCCGTCGGTGCGCTCGGGCGATCGCGTCTGCTTCGACATCGTCGTGCGCATGAACACGACGGTGGAGGCGACGCAGGACCCACAGCTCTACCGCGCCACGCTCCAGGTCATCGGCGACGGCTTCACCCCGCTCGGCGAGCCGCGCGACATCTTCTTCCTCGTCCCGCCGGTGCCGCCGACGATCGGCGGCCCGATCTGAGCTCGCCGAGGGGCGCTGCGCGCACCTCCCCCGCGCTACGCGCGGGGGCCCCTCGGCCGACGGCCGGCGCTGCGCGCCGGCGCTCCGCTACGGCGCGAGATGACGGATCGTCAGGCTCGCCGGCTGCATGACCGGGTTCCCGAAGTCCGCCACCTGAACCTCGTGGTTCGACGGATCGTCGAGACCTGCGCGCATCCAGAGCTGGATCGACGCGCCGGCGCGGAGACCACCGTGGCGATCCACGAGGCCCTGGACCATCGCGCTCAGGTCCGGCGAGACGTTCCACCCGTCGAACGCCCATGCGAGCGTCCCGGTGGCCGGCCAGCGGACGAGCTCCGGCGTCGCGGCTCGAGCCTCGCCGGGTACGTGATCGACCGCGGTGACCCGCGCCGAGTCACCGGTGTCTTCTCCCCCCAACACCACCCAATGCCGTGCCGCGTCCCACTGCGAGTCGTTCACCATCACGCCATGCAGCGAGAGCTCGGCCGCCTCCACGACGCTGCCCGCCGGGATCGCGTCGGTGAGCTGGAAGCGGAAGTACCCCCAGCTCGCTTGATCCGTCCACCAGCCGATGAAGAGCGACTCTCCCTCCTCGCCGTCGGCGAAGACGACCCCCGCCGTGATCTCACCGTCGTCGAGGTCCTCCGCGATGCGGAGCCTCTGGGTCACCGCGGGCCCGGGGTCGACGGCGTCGACGCAGCCGGCGCTCGGCTCGCAGACCTCTCCGTCGACGCACGCGGCGTGTTCAGGCTCCGCGAAGCAATGGCCCGACGCGGAGCACGCGGCCCGCGCGCATGCGGCGGCGGGGCCCGGGCAGCCGGCGGCGTCCGTGCACTCGCTCGGCCCGCACCGCTCGGGGTGCTCCTCGTAGCAGTCCTCGGCGAAGCAGCGCCCGGCCACGCAGGCGATCGCCGACGGATCCCCCCCGGGCGCGGGGCACACCACGCGGCCGCAGTCGCGCGTGAGGAGCACGGTGACGGCGGTGACGCCGCTCGCGATGGCGGTCCGCACCGGCCGGCCCACGACGAGGTTCGCGTCCGCGTCGACGAGCGCGACCTCGACGCGGTGATCCCCGGGCGCGAGCGCGAGCTCCGCGACCCGGACACCCGCGCCCCAGTCCCGCGCGGCCACCGCGGCGAGATCGGCGGTGCGCGTCTCGCCCCCGGCGAGCGGGGTGACCCGCACCGAGGCCGACGCGAAGTCGACGACCGGCGCGAGGTCGGTGCGGACCTGCACGACGAGCGTGCCCTGCCCTCCCTCGCACGCGGCGAGGGCGAGCGCGCTCGCGAGCGCGACGAGGCGGGGGCTCACGTCCTCGATGATGCCACTCGAACGCACGCGGGGCGTAGACTGTGCGCATGCGCGCGCTCCGTCTCGCTTGCCTCGCGGTCCTCTTCCTCTTCGGATGCGACTCCGACGAGCCCGGCGGCGACGCGGGCGACGCAATGGACGCGGGGAGCTCGAGCTGCGAGCCGGACTGCCGCGACGGCTTCACGTGCGTCCGCGGCGCGTGCGTGTCGGCATGCAATCCGCCTTGCGGGGCGGGTGAGCGCTGCACCGGCGCGGGCGAGTGCGTCCTCGACTCCGATGGGGGCGATCGCACGGACGCCGGGCCCGTCGACGGCGGCGACCTCGACGCGGCCGCCGGCGACGGCGGCGCGTCCCCCGACGCGAGCGCCGACGCGGGCCGCACGTCGATGCCGTGCACGGCGATGGGCGTGTGCGATCCCTTCGATCCGAGCGCGTGCCCGTCGGGCCAGAAGTGCCGCGTCACCGCGATGGGCACCGCGTGCGCCGACCTCACGGAGAGCCCGCCCCTCGGCGCCGGCGCGGAGTGCGCGCTCGACACCGACTGCGCGCCGACGCTCTGGTGCGTGAGCTTCGGGACGACCTTCGAGTGCACGCCGATGTGCCCCAACGGCTCGATCGGCGCGTGCGGCCCCGACTCGGCGTGCATCGGGACCGTCGGGATGGAGGAGTGCGTGCGCGCCTGCCGGCCGATCCCCGCGCGCTGCGACATCTACGCGCAGGACTGCGCCGCGTCCGGCGACATGTGCACGCTCGCGACGAACCCCGAGTCGGGCGAGAACTACACGGGCTGCCGCCCGAACGGGACCCTCGCGCTCGGCGAGGCGTGCGGCGGCGATCTCGGGCGCTGCGCGCGCGGGCTGATCTGCATCCGCGAGGGCATGGCCTCGACGTGCCGCGCGGTGTGCGGCCCCGACGGCGCGCCGCCGACGTGCGCGACGGGCGCGTGCACCGGGCTCGCCCGCTCGTGGGGCGTCCCCTACTGCCGCGGGTGATCGATGGCCGCCGTGCTCGACGTGGCGCTGATCGGCGCCGGGGTGATGAGCGCGACGCTCGCGGCGCTGCTCCGCCAGCTCGATCCGCGGCTCTCGATCGGCGTGTTCGAGCGGCTCGACCGAGCGGCCGCGGAGAGTTCGGACGCATGGAACAACGCGGGCACGGGGCACTCCGGGTTCTGCGAGCTCAACTACACGCCGCCGGCGCCCGACGGATCGGTCGACGTCCAGAAGGCGATCCGCATCGCCGAGCAGTACGAGCTGAGCAAGCAGCTCTGGGCGTCCCTCGTCGAGGCCGGCGAGCTCCCCGACCCCGCGGCGTTCGTCCGCACGATCCCGCACATGAGCGTGGTGTGGGGCGAGGCCGACGTGGCGTTCCTGACGGCGCGCCACCGCGCCCTCGAGCGCTCACCGCTCTTCGCCGAGATGGAGCGGAGCGAGGACCCCGCGCGCATCGAGGAATGGATCCCCCTCGTGATGGAGGGACGCGCGCCCGGGCCCGTGGCCGCCACCCACGTGCCGATCGGCACCGACGTGAACTTCGGCGCGCTCACGCGGGCGCTGATCGAAGGGATCGCACGACAAGACGACGTGCAATCGTACCTCGGCGCCGAGGTGCATCGGTTCGAGCGATCGTCCGACGGGACCTGGCACCTCGAGGTGAAGGACGTCGCGTCGGGCCTCGGGTGGACCGAGCGCGCGCGCTTCGTGTTCATCGGCGCGGGCGGGGCCTCGCTCACGCTCCTCGAGGCGACGGGCGTTCCCGAGGCCGACGGCTACGGCGCGTTCCCGGTGAGCGGGCAGTGGCTGCGCTGCACGAGCCCCGCGGTCATCGCGCGCCACGGCGCGAAGGTCTACGGGCAGGCCGAGGTCGGCGCGCCGCCGATGTCGGTGCCGCACCTCGACACGCGGTGGGTCGACGGTGAGCGCGAGCTCCTGTTCGGCCCGTACGCGGGGTTCAGCACGAAGTTCCTCAAGCGCGGCTCGTACCTCGATCTGTTCCGCTCCATCGCCCCCGACAACGTCGGCGCGATGATCGGCGCGGGCCTCGAGAACCTCGACCTCACCCGCTACCTCGTCGGCCAGGCGCTGATGTCGCCCGACGAGCGGCTCGCGATCCTGCGCCGGTTCTGTCCCGCCGCGCGCGCCGAGGACTGGGAGCACAAGATCGCCGGCCTGCGCGTGCAGATCATCGCGAAGGACGCCG
>JAYRVK010000906.1:0-12234 GCA_041918555.1 Sandaracinaceae bacterium | reverse complement strand
GGGGCGTTGGTTCTGCTGTGTCTGGGGGCGGCGGGCGGGGGGGTTGGAGGGCCCGTCCTGAATCCCACCCCCGCGCCCCGGCTCGGGGGGCCCACGCTCCTCCCCTCTCCTACTCCTCTCCTCCCGGCCGATCGACGCTCATCGAGGGAGCGGGCTCGCCGCTCGAAGGCGAGCCCCCGCGTGCTCGATGGCGTGGACGGCCGGCGGTCGCCCGTCCGCGCGGGCGGCCTCGAGGACGGCGCGGGCGGTGTCGCGGAGGGCGTCGATGAGCGCGCCGCGGTCGGCGAGTCCCATCACGGTCTCGCCGATGCCGTCGATGACCGCGCCCGCGCTCGAGATCGGGTCGGGGACGAAGAGGACGCCGCGGCGGTGCAGCTCGTCGTGCGTGGCTTGGTCAGCGGCGATGTGGTTCGCGCCGCCGCATACGGCCCACGCGCGCAGCACGCCGGCGAGGCGCGCGTCGATCGCGTCGCCGGTCGCGCACGGCGCGACGAGGTCCACCTCGGCGAGGAGGATCTCCGCCGGTGACACCGCCGCCGCGCCCGTGCGCGCGGCGACGGCGCGCGCGCGCGCCTCGTCGAGGTCGGCGACGAGGACCTCGGCGCCCGCCGCCGCGAACACCTCGACCACGGCCGCGCCGATGTCGCCCGCGCCTTGCACCGCCACACGCAAGCCCGCGATCCCGGGCACGCCGCGGAGCTCGGCGCACGCCTCCGCGGAGCGCAGGACTCCGCGGCCGACCGACGCGGCGAGGCTCGGCGTGTCGGTGTGCACGTACCGCGTCGTGCGCGCCATCGCGGCGAGGTCGGCGCTCGTCGTGCCGAGGTCGCCCGCCGTGCGGAACGCGCCGCGGAGCGCCTCGACGCGCGCGCCGAGGTGCTCGAACGCGCGCTCGCGGTCGAGGTCGGGGGTCGCCATCACGACGGCCTTGCCGCCCCCGGCGTCGAGGCCTCCGAGCGCGCACTTGATCGTCATCGAGCGCGCCAGGCGGCACGCGTCCGCGAGCGCCGCGGCCTCGTCGGGGTACGCGCGCGTGCGCACCCCGCCCGCGGCCGGGCCGAGCACCGTCGAGTCGAGCACCACGAACGCGAGCAGCCCGAGGCGCGACTCCTCGATCCGCACGACGCGCTCGGGCGCGGCCTCGCTCACTCCCGGCTCGCGAGCCGCTCGGTCGCGTCCTTCAAGAGCGCGGTCACGCGCTGGTTGAAGGCCGCCGGATCCTCGAGCGGAGAGCCCTCCGCGATCTTCGCCTGATCGTGGAGGAGCTCGATCCACTCGTCCACGCGCTCGACCGCGGTGCCCGCGTCCAGCAACGCGCGGAGGTTCTCGATCACCGGGTGCGCGGGGTTCAGCTCGAGGATGCGCTTCTGCACGGGCAAGTCCTTCTGCGTCGCGCGCAGGAGCCGCTCGAGGTGCGGTTGGAGGCCGCCCGGCGGGATCACGAGGCACACCGGGGAGTCGACGAGGCGCGTGCTCAGCCGCACCTCGCTGACCTCGTCCTGGAGCCTCTGGCGGAAGCGCGACCGGAGCGTCGACAGCGCGGCGTCGCGATCCTCGTCGGCGGGAGCGTCGCCCTCGCCAGGCTTCGCGTCCGACGCGGACTCGAGCGGCGTGCCGTCGTACTCGGTGAGCGCGCCGATCGCGAAGGGATCGACCGGGTCGACGAGGAACAGCACCTCGTAGCCCTTCTTGCGCAGCGCCTCGATGTGCGGGCTGCGCCGCGCCTGCGCGAGCGACTCGCCGAGCACGTAGTAGAGCGCGGGCTGCCCCTCCTTCATGCGGGCCTTCGCCTCGGCGAGCGAGGTGAGCCCGTCGACCTCCGAGCCGTGGAACCGCAGGAGCGGCGCGAGCTCCGTCGCGCGCTCGGGCTCGACGTGGAGCGCCTCCTTCAGCACCGCGCCGAACGCGGTGAAGAACGCGACGTAGTCGTCCGGCCGCTCCTTCGCGAGCTCCTCGAGGAGCTCGAGCACCTGCTTCACGAGCTGCTTCCGGATCGTCGCGACGACGCGCGAGTCCTGCAGGACCTCGCGGCTCACGTTGAGCGGCAGGTCCTCGCTGTCGACCACGCCGCGCACGAAGCGCAGCCACGAGGGCAGGAGCTCCTCGGCGTCGTCCATGATGAAGACGCGCTTCACGTAGAGCCGCACGCCGTGCCGCACCTCGGGCTGCCACAGCGTGTACGGCGCGTGGCTCGGCACGAAGAGCATCCCGCTGAAGAGCTGCGTGCCCTCGATCCGAAAGTGTCGCCACGCCAGGGGCTTCGCGTAGTCGCTCGTCAGGTGGTGGTAGAGCTCGTGGGCCTTGTCGTCCTGGATCTCGCCGCGCGGCCGCTGCCAGAGCGCGCTCGACTGGTTGATCTTCTCGTGGTGGTCGACGTAGTCGTCGCCCTGCTTCTTCTTGGTCTTCAGCTCGACCGGCCAGCTCAGGTAGTCCGAGTAGCGCGCGACGAGGCCGCGCAGGCGCACGGGGTCGAGGTACTCGCGGTAGGCCGCGCCGAGGTGGAGGATCACGCTCGTCCCGTGCTCGCTGCGCTCGGCGGGCTCGACGGTGAACGTCTCCTTCGCGTCCGACGACCAGATGTGCGCCTCGGCGGTGCCGGCCTTCTTGCTGACCACGTCGACGCGATCGGCGACGAGGTAGGAGCTGTAGAAGCCGACGCCGAACTGCCCGATCAGCGAGAGGTCGCCCGACTCCTTGGCCGCGGCGACCTTCTTCATCAGCTCGCGCGTGCCGCTCCGCGCGATGGTGCCGAGGTGATCGACGAGCTCCTCGCGGCTCATCCCGATCCCGTTGTCGGACACGGTGAGGGTGCCCGCCTCGCGGTCCGGGATCAGGCGAACCCCGAGCGCGGCGCCCTCGGGGATCAGGCTCGGGTCGGTCACCGCGGCGAAGCGGAGCTTGTCGAGGGCGTCGGCCGCGTTCGACACGAGCTCGCGCAGGAAGACCTCGCGGTTGCTGTAGAGCGACTCGATGACGAGGCGGAGAACCTGCTCGACCTCCGCCTCGAAGCGGTGCGTGCTGGCGGTCATGGGCCGGGAAATTGGCCCTCGACCCCCCGGTGTCAAGTGCCCGAGGCGCGCAGCGCCCTCGTTCAGGAGGAGGACGCGGCGGTGCGGTACGGCCCGGCCTCCGGGAGATCCGCGGGCGCCGTCTTCGCGAACCGAGTGCGCAGCAGCGCGCCGAAGCCCAGGCACGCGACCGCCGCGGTGAACACGCCGCCCGCGAAGGGGACGAGCGAGGCGAGGAAGAGCACGGCGACGCCGGCCGCGAGCTGGTGGACCTCCTTGCCCTGGAGCTGCGGGATGGGGAGCACCGCGCCGAGCACCGTGGCCGCCGCGGCGAGGCCGACGTACGTCGCGAGCGGGAGCGCGAGGCCGATCACCACCGCCACCGGGATGCCGATGATCGTGATCGCGAGCAGCGCGATCGCGGCGATCGCCGCGACGTAACCGAGCAGGCCCGCGCCCGCCGTCTTCACGCCGTCCTTGATCATCGTCACCTGCATCGCGCCGAGGCGCTCGCGGCCGACGCCGATCAGGAGCAGGCCGAGGAGGAACAGGAGCACGTGCATCACCGCGCTGCGCGCGGTCTCGCCGAGCCACGCCCACACCGTCTCGAGCACTCCGTCCGGCTGGGCGTGGCGCTCGACGGAGACGCGCGCGGGCGGCGCGCTCGCGGAGCGATCGTCCCGGATCTGGCCACCGAAGGACACGGTGTCGCCGCGCACGTCGGCGCCGCTCTCGAGGACCACCGAGCCGCCGAACGAGACGGCGTCCCCCTCGACCGTCCCGCGGATCACCGTGTCGCCGCCGAACGAGACGGCGTCCTGGACGATCTCGGTGGCGCCGACGTGCACGTCCTCGCCGAAGGCGACGCGGTCGGGCGCCTGCGCGAGCGCGAGGGAGGGGAGAGAGAGCGCGGAACAGAGCGCGAGGATCGAGATCGTCTTCTGCACGGGGCGAGGCTCCTTGTCGTGAGGTGGCCGTCCCTACGGGGCCCCGCGCATCGCTATTTCGCGCGGCCGTGGCACCATGACCCCGTGCTCCGCATCGCCCCGCTCGCGCTCCTGCTCTCTTCTTGCGCGCAGGGAAACCCGAGCCCGCCACCCGGCGCCGACGCGGGCCCGACCGACGCGAGCGCCGCGCGCGACGCCGAGCCCGCGGAGGACGCGGCCGTCCCGCTCGACGCGGCGGGCTGCGGCGACCTGCCCGAGACGTGCAACGGCTCGGACGACGACTGCGACGGGCGCGTCGACGAGGACGCGAGCGACGGGACGAGCTACCACCGCGATCTCGACGGCGACGGCCACGGCTCCGACACGGACACCGTGGTCGCGTGCGCGCCGCCGGAGCGGGCGGTCGCGACGGGCGGCGACTGCGACGACGGCTCGAGCCTCGTGCACCCGATGCTCGTCGACACGTGCGACGGGCTCGACAACGACTGCTCCGGGGTCGTGGACGACCCCGGCTGCCCCGCGGGCTGCACCGGCGTGCCGTTCGGCGGGCACGGCTACGCGTTCTGCGGTACTGCGGTCACGTGGACCGCCGCGCGCGACGCGTGCGTGGCCGCGGGCCTGCGCCTCGTGCGCGTCGACACCGAGGCGGAGAACGCGTTCCTCTTCGCGACCTCATCGGCCGCGGGCGGGATCGGCGAGCACTTCATCGGCGCGCGCGTCGAGGCCGACGGCACGCGGCGCTGGCGCTGGGCGGACGGAACCGAGCTGTGGGAGGGCACGCTCGGCGGCTCGGCGATCGGCGGGATCTTCGCGGCGTGGGAGACCGACCAGCCCGACGACGACGCCGCGCCGCGGTGCGCGGTCGCACGTGCCCGGATGATGGGCCGCTGGCACGACACGAGCTGCGACACGCCGGATCAGTACGTCTGCGAGCGGTACTGACGGCAGAGGGTGGGGGACGCGATGTTGACAGTTGACTTCCCGAGACAACACTCGACATCGCGTCCCCGACATTCATCCCGAATTGCGGGCCGATCTGGGGGCCGAGTCGAGTTTGTCAACATCGCGTCCCCTCGATCACGGCCGCCGGAGGGCGGCCACCGAGCTGTCGATCGCGGTGCGCGCCGCGCTCATCTGCGCGACGCCGCCCGAGACGATGAAGGCCATGAACTGCGCGCTGTCCGCGTCGACGGGCTCGACGCGGTCCTCGGGCACGATCATCAGGTTGCCCGCGAAGTTGTAGGACTGCGGGAGGTACACCGCGACGTGGCCCACGAGCCGCGCGTCTTCGAAGCGGTCGCAGGTGACGAAGCCGAAGACGCGCACGTCGTCGGTGATCCGCACCATCGCGGGCTTGTCGAAGGAGCGCGTGTCGCCGACGAACGCGCCCAGGAGATCCTTGAGCGACGTGTAGACGATCTTCACGACGGGGACCGACTTCATCCCACGCTCGAGCCACCCGAACACCGTGCGGCCGACCACGTTGTTCGCGAGCAGGCCGAGCACGAAGATCGTCAGGAGCACGAGGCCCAGCCCCGCGAACGGGACGTCCATCGGGATCAGCGAGTCGAGCGTGACGAGCAACCACGAGACGACCGCGATCGTCCCCACCACGGGCACGAACACGAGCACGCCCTGAAAGAAGATCTTGGCGAGTTTCTTCACCGCGAGGCCTCCATGTGCACGAAGCGAAACCGTCGGCCCGCCTGGCGCACGCGACGATAGCGCTCGGCGTACGGGAGCACCCGCTCGACCCGCGCCGCGTCGAGCTCGCGCAGATCGCGGGCCTGAGCCGGGTCGAGCCGGGCGTCGTACACGCGCGGGAGCTCCGCGAGGACGTCGTAGACGAGCGTGGTGTCGGGCCACGCGAGCGAGACCTCCTGCCGCGTCGGGCCGATCATCTCGCTCACCACCGCGCCGTCGAGCGCGCGCATCATCGGTCCCACGTCCTCGCGCAAGACGTGTTGCACCGCCGCGCGCTCCGCCTCGCCGCCGCGGAGCAGCAGCCACGGGAGCACGTACCCGGTCGAGGTCGGCGCGTCGTGGCGCGCGCCCGGCACGCCCGGGATCCAGATCACGAGCGGGACGTGGATCTGCTCGGCGTAGACGCTCGTGAGGTGGTGCTCGTGCTCGTGGTCGCCGAACGCCTCGCCGTGATCGGAGGCGAGCACGACGATCGTGCGGGAGAGGTCGACGTTCGCGAGGAGCCGGCCGAGCGCGCGATCGAAGCGGCGCAGCTCCGCGTCGTAGCCGCCCTCGTAGGGATCGTGCGGGCTCACGAAGAAGACCATCCCGAAGAAGCGCCCCCGCGTCTCGCCGAGCTCGCGGATCGCCGCGTCGGCGATCTCGGCGTCCACGTCGCGGTGCGGCGCGTCGCGCAGCTCCTCGACGAGCACGCGCCGCTCGAACCCGCGCGCGAGGCCGCGCCCGTGCGCGCTGAAGCAGTGCTCGTGATCGTGGCCGACCCAGAACGACTCGCGCCCGGCGGCGCGCAGGATCTCGGGCGCGGTCGGCCGCCCCTCGCGCAGCGTCCCGCGCCAGAAGCGCTCTCCGAGATCGAGGTCGGTGAACGAGAGCGGGCGCATCGCGAGCATCGCCGCGAGCGAGGGGAACGTCCCGTTCGAGGGCGAGTAGGCGCGCGTGTGGATCTGCGCGCGGCGCTGCGCGAGCGCGGCGAGCCGCGGGGTCGTGCGCAGCGCAGGATCCGCGAGCGAGGTCCGGTCGAAGCGCACGGCGTCGACCATGACGAGCAGGACGTCGTGGTCGGCGAGCGCGAACGAGAGCTCCGGCAGGCCCGCGTGGGCGCGGAAGCGCGCCTCGGCGCCCTCGTCCGGCCGGAGCAGCGCGCCCTCGCGCGGCCTCGGGAGCGTGGTCGGGAGCAACAGGTCGCGCTCGCGCGCGAGCGCGTCCGCGACGCCGGCGGCGCGGCCGACCTCGGTGTACGCGGTGACGATCGGGCGCGCCCACGCGCTCGCGGGCACCTCGACCAGCGCGAGCGCGACGAGGCCCGCGGCGAGCGCGACCGCGACGCGCATCGAGGGCGCGCGGGGCGACTCGATCGACGCCAGGACCATCCCGACCCCGACCGCGCAGCCCGCGAAGCCGAGCTGCACCGCGCACTGATGGAGCGACGGATAGAGGCCGACGTAGATCAGGTAATGCGTGCGCGCGACGGCGAGCGAGCCGACCGCGAGGCCGATCCCGGCGAGGCGCGCGCCGCGAGACGGCCGATCGAGCGCGACGTGCAGCGCCGCGGAGGCGAGGCCCAGGAGCACGAGGGCCGCGGCGATGCCGAGGCTGTCGGCGAAGGGCGGGTACTCGATGAGCACCTCGCGCGCGAGCGAGACCTGCGTCACGCCGAGCGCCGCGAGGAGCGCGCGCCGCAGGCGGGGGCGCGTCGTGTCGGAGAGGACCGCGGCGGTGGCGGCGACGAGGAGCGCGGGCACCGCGAACGTGGTGACCGACGAGCGCAGGAGCTGCGCGAGCGCGGCGAGCAAGCGATCGGGCGCGTGCGCCGACGCGGGGAGCCGCGTGAGCTCGAGCAGGGTGATCGCGACGCCCGTGATCGGGATCGCCGCCAGCAGCGCGCGCCAGCGCATCGAGCCCCTTGATACCACGATCGCTTCGCACTACCTCCCCGGCCACCGTGCTGACCCGGTACGCCTGGGGCGTCCTCGCCTTCACCTTGCTCGTGATCGGGTGGGGCGCGTTCGTGCGAGCGACCGGCTCGGGCGCGGGCTGCGGCTCGCACTGGCCGACGTGCAACGGCGAGGTGATCCCGCGCGCCGAGACGATCGAGACGGCGATCGAGCTCACCCATCGGATCACCAGCGGGCTCTCCTTCCTGATGGTGCTCGGCCTGCTGATCGCGGCGATGCGCGCGCGGCCGAAGGGCCACCCGCTCCGGCGCGCGGCCGCGCTCTCGTTCTTCTTCATGATCACCGAGAGCGGCGTCGGCGCGGGCCTCGTGCTCCTCGAGTACGTGGCGGACGATCGCAGCCCCGCGCGCGCGATCTGGGTCGCCGTGCACCTGATCAACACGTTCCTCCTCGTCGCGAGCCTCGCGGTCGCGGCGCACAAGGCCGGGGAGCAGGCGCGGCCCGCCGTGTGGCGAGCGCGCGGGCTGTGGGTGCTCGCCGCGGCGCTCTGCACGCTCGCGGTCGCGACGACCGGCGCGATCACCGCGCTCGGGGACACGCTGTTCCCCGCGGCGAGCCTCGCCGAGGGCGTCGCGGCGGACTTCTCGCCGACCGCGCACTTCCTGATCCGGCTGCGCGTCTACCACCCGCTCTCGGCGATCGCGGTGAGCGTGCTGGTGACCGCGGTCGCGGTGATCGTCGGGCGGAGCACCCCCGGCGCGCGACGCCCCGCGCTCGCGCTGATCGCGCTGTTCTTCCTCCAGATCGCGGGCGGCCTCGTGAACCTGTTCCTCCTCGCGCCGACGTGGATGCAGCTCGTGCATCTCCTCATGGCGGACCTCGCGTGGATCGCGCTCGTGCTCCTGGGCGCCGAGGCGTTCGCCGAGGCACCCGTGGTACCCTCGCGCGCATGAGGATCTTCGGGGTCGCGGCGCTCGCGCTGCTCACGGGCTGGACGGCGCCGGTCGAGGCGCAGAATTGGGGCGGCTGGGAGAGCCTCGGCGGGCAGATCACCAGCGAGCCCGAGTGCGTCTCGTGGAGCGCGAACCGCATCGACTGCTTCGCCCGCGGCACCGACAACGCGATGTGGCACCGCTGGTGGGACGGACACGCGTGGGGCGGATGGGAGAGCCTCGGCGGCCAGATCACCACGCGGCCCGAGTGCGTGGCGTGGAGCGCGAACCGCCTCGACTGCTTCGCGCGCGGCACCGACGGAGCGATGTGGCACAAGTGGTGGGACGGCCACGCGTGGGGCGGATGGGAGAGCCTCGGCGGCCAGATCACCTCGGTGCCCGAGTGCGTCGCGTGGAGCGCAAATCGTCTGGACTGCTTCGCGAAGGGGACCGACAACGCGATGTGGCACAAGTGGTGGGACGGCCGCGCGTGGGGCGGATGGGAGAGCCTCGGCGGGGTCATCACCTCGGACATCTCGTGCACCGCGTGGAGCGCGAACCGCCTCGACTGCTTCGCGCGCGGGACCGACAACGCGATGTGGCACCGCTGGTGGAACGGGAGCGCGTGGGGCGGATGGGAGAGCCTCGGCGGCGTGATCACGACGGCGCCGAATTGCGTCTCGTGGAGCGCGAACCGCATCGACTGCTTCGCGCGCGGCACCGACGGCGCGATGTGGCACCAGTGGTGGGGCGGCGATCGCTGGGGCGGATGGGAGAGCCTCGGCGGCGTGATCACCTCGGATGTCACGTGCCCCGCGTGGAGCGCGAACCGCCTCGACTGCTTCGCGCGCGGGACCGACAACGCGATGTGGCACCGCTGGTGGGACGGCCAGGCGTGGCGCGGCTGGGAGAGCCTCGGCGGACAGATCACGACGCTGCCCTACTGCGTCTCGTGGAGCGCAAGTCGTCTGGACTGCTTCGCGCGCGGCACCGACGGCGCCATGTGGCACCGCTGGTGGCCGAACTGAGGTCGGTTACCGCAACACTCGTTGTCGACGGCGGAGGCGCGAGGCAGATCCTCAACCGTCGATCGGGAGCAGCGTCGGGTCACCCGCGGCGGCTGAGCTCGTAGCAATTGGCTCGCCCCGAGAGACGAGCGCTCTTGATCAGCCCCTGCAGGGGAAGAGCGGGCTGCGTTTGACGTAGGCTCGGGCTGCCCAAGCCCGTGGACCTTCCCGCGAGCGACGAGCGGCACGTAGCGACACTCCTGCAAGAGCGCCGCTCGTTCTCGGTGCTGGAGATCATCGGTGCCCTTGAGAAGTTCGCGCAGCCGGGCCTTCTCGAGAGCACTGGCGGAGGCAATCCATACGGGGAGTCCACGAGCGCCGTCGCTCCTGTAGCGCGGCAGCTCCGCTGAGCGCTCAGAGAGCCGGAGCGCCGCGCGGGCCTCGACTCGAGCCACGGCGGCGGGGCGTGGTGGCGGGCGGCCGCCTCTTGGTCTTCGCCACGATCGAGGACCTCGACGCGCTCGCAATCCACGACGGCTCGCCGGACTCGCGGGAGCCGCACGGTGCAGCGAGACGAGCCGGACCGAGTGGTCGACGCTCCCCGACTCGCGGTGCGACGAAGCGGGGTGCGTGCATGGAGGCTGCGAGCCGATGACCGTCTGCAACGCATGGCAGCTGACGCTCGCCTTCTCCGCGTACGGCGTCGGGCTGGGGAGCTGACTCGGGCCCGGGAACTTCCGCCGAGGCGAGCGGTCCTGCCCTCCGTGCCCCGCGCCGCGCTGGTCATCTCCATCCTCGCCGCGTGCGGCTCACCGTGGGCGGGAGCACACGACGCAGGGCCTCCCCCCGCGGCCGCGGCCGCGCCGATCGTCGAGGCGCCCGCCGTCGAGTCCGCGCCTTCGGGGATCTCGCGCCCCGTCCCCGCGCCCGTCGCGATCGGACCCGCCGAGGAGCTCTCGCTCCCCGCGCTCGCGGACCGCATCGCCGCGCGCGAGGCCGCGGGCGAGCGCGACGCGGCCCTCGACGACATGGCGGTGTTCGTCTTCCGCTTCGGCGCCGCGCCAGCGAGCGAGCGCTACCGCGCCGCGCTGCGCGAGCACGGGCGCGAGGTCCGCGAGCGCCCTCCCCTCGCGCCGCCGCGCCCCCGCACGCGGCCCGACGCCGAGCCCGCGGTGCGCCTCCTTCCCCCTCGTGTGCAGGGCTCGCTGTCTGTCGATCTCATCCGGCGCGTCATGCTCCGCCGCCAGCGCGAGCTCCTGTTCTGCTACGAGCAGGCGCTCCGAGAGCAGCCGGCCGCGAGGGGCCGCATGGTCGTGCGCTTCGCGATCGCGCCGGAGGGGCGGGTGATCAGCGCGGCGATCGTCCAGAGCTCCGTCGGCTCGCCGACGCTCGACGCGTGCGTGCGCTCGCGGATCCCGCGCTGGACGTTCCCGACGGCGAACGTGCCGGGGGTGAACGTGGTGACCGCGCCGATCGACTTCCGGCGGGAGTGAGCCTCCAGCCCGGGGCGCGAACAGCTCGGGCCGCGTCCGCGCGATCTTCGGCCCTGCCTTTGCGAACGCCCGCAGGGCGTGCGCGTCGAGGGCCTTCGCGACTTCCAAGGAGATGACGATCGCGACGCGCGCCCCGCCGCCGCGGCGCACGATCTCGGCCTTCGCGCCCTTGAAGCCGAACCCCCGCACGAGCTTAGGCGTGGCCTTCGCGGTCTCTGCGCGCTCGGCTTGGATCTCGGTCGGCTCCCGGTTCGCGCGCGAGGCCCCCTTGAGCGTCTTGACCGCGCCGTAGAGCTTGGAAGCGCTCGCGCTCGACACGCGCAGCCCGCGCGCGCCGCGCACCGGCACCTCGCTCGCGAGGATCGCCGCGGCCTCGCCCGCGCGGCCGGTGGCCTTCGCGTAGATCGTGAGCGCGAGGCACTTCTCGATGATCGGGGGCGATCTTCGAACACCGCCGGGAGGCGAGGAGACTCGGAGGCGAGGAGAGTGCGCGCGCGCGGAACGTCGGGGAACGGCGCGAAGGTGCGCGCCGTGCCCCTCGAGCGGCACGGCGTGCCGGTGGAGCGGCACGGCGTGCCGGTGGAGCGGCACCAAGGCGTCCGGGCAGAGGTTCCGCGCGCGCGAGAGGACGAGCGCGGGAGCTCCGCGAGGCGGAGGCGTCCCTCCCCCCGGAACGGGGGGAGGACAGGTCGGGGGTGCGACGACCACGAGCAACACCGCGAGGCGGTGGCCGATGGCTCGCCCATGGCCGGCGCGCGACCCATCGATCCGCGGCTCCTCGAGCACGCTCGCGCGCTGCGCCGCGATGCGACCGATGCGGAGCGGCTCGTGTGGATGCTGGTACGCGGCCGGCGGCTCGCCGGCCACAAGTTCCGCCGGCAGCATCCCTTCGGACCTTACATCCTCGACTTCTTCTGCGTTGGAGCGCGGCTCGCGGTCGAGCTCGATGGAGGTCAGCATGGGACCGCCGAACAGCAGCGGTACGATCGACGGCGCAGCGACTTCCTCCGCGGTCGCGGTGTTCGGGAGCTGCGATTCACGAACACCGACGCGCTTCGCGACAGCGAGGGCGTGCTCGCGGCGATCTGGGGGGCGCTGCACGACCCCCACCCTGACCCTCCCCCGCGTCGCGGGGGAGGGGACGTTTCCCGCGGTGATCCGTAGCCGCCCCCCTCGTGCTCGTGCTCGTGCTCGTGCTCGTGCTCGTGCTCGTGCTCGTGCTCGTGCTCGTGCTCGTGCTCGTGCTCG
>JAYRVK010000905.1:0-9471 GCA_041918555.1 Sandaracinaceae bacterium | reverse complement strand
CGTCGAGGCGAGGGCGCGGTCCGCGAGCTCGCCGGCCGGGGCGCGATCGGCGAGGAGCGTGGCCACCAGCGTGGGGACCGTGTCGAGCAGTCCGTCGCGCGAGGCGCCCGCCTCGGCCGTGCGCACGACGGCCCCGTCCCGGTGGTGGAGCGTCACGCGCACGCGGCGGGTGCCCCCCGTCGCCTGGATGGCGCCGACCACGAAGTGCGTGGCGTCGCCCTCCCGCGCCGCGGTCACGCCGTCCGACCACGCGGGCCTGCGGCCGGGCGCCACCTCGAGGTCCTCGACGGCGCGCGCCGTCACCTCCTGGCCGAGGGCGAGGCGCGCCGCGAGCGCGTGCGCGACCGCCGCGGCGGTGTCGGGCCCCTCCGATCCGGGCACCCCGAGCGGCAGGACGATCACGCGCCAGGGGCCCGCGATCGCAGGCGCGGGCCCGGCGGGCGGCGCGTTCGAATCGCGCGCGACGGGCGGGGGCGGCTCCGGATCGCGCGTGACGAAGTGGAGGCCGATCCCGGCGGCGGCGACGGCGGTCAGGGCGATGGCGGCGATGGCCGCCCGCGAGGGGCGCTTGGGGGTGGGTTCGGGCACGGGGCGCATCCTAGCCATGTCGATCGGGAAGAGCCCGCGGCCCCGCGCGCGTAGGACGAGGCGTGCCCGAGCTCATCCCGCGCGAGGAGGCGCTGCGCCGCATCGCCGCCGAGGGAGGGCGCCCCGCCTGCCTGATGTGCGCGATCCGCGATCGCGAGGTCGGCCCCGTCCACGCGGTCTTCGAGGACGACGCGGTGCTCGTGATGCTGCCGCGCTACGTCCGGCGCTGGGGCCAGGTCCTCGTGCTCCCGAAGGCGCACGCCACGTCGTTCACGGACGTCGACGCGGACGCG
Organism: Sandaracinaceae bacterium; assembly: GCA_041918555.1. Taxonomy (GTDB): domain Bacteria; phylum Myxococcota_A; class Polyangia; order Polyangiales; family Sandaracinaceae; genus JACKEC01. The sequence continues at coordinate 8,590 of JAYRVK010000905.1, read as the reverse complement.
TGGGCGCGCGTGAACCGCCTCGCGCATCGCGCCGCGCGGGTCGTCGAGCGCGTGCGGCGCCCCCCGCGCGTGTACGTCGCCTCGACCGGCACGGGCACCGAGCTCACGCAGTCGTCGCGGCACCTCCACGTGCACGTCGTCCCCCTCGAGGGCCCCGACGACAAGCCGTCCTCGATCTTCAGCTGGCAGGAGGGCGTGCTCACCGCCTCCGGCGCGGAGTGGCGCGCGCTCCTGTGCGAGGTTCGTGAGGCGTGGCGCGCGGAGGCCGGCTAACCTCCGCCCGTGATCGTCGGCGTCATGGGCTCGGGCACGGATCCGCACGAGGCGCTCGCCGCGCCGCTCGGCCGCTGGATCGCGGAGCGGGGCCACCACCTCCTCACGGGCGGCGGCGGCGGGGTGATGGAGGCGGTGTCGGCCGCGTTCGTGGCCACGCGGCCCCGCGCGGGCGTGTGCATCGGGATCCTGCCGGGCCCGGACGCGCGGCCCGGCTACCCGAACGCCTCGGTCGAGATCCCGATCCGCACCCACCTCCCACTGACCGGCGCGCTGGGGACCGACGCGCGGAGCCGCAACCACGTCAACGTGCTGACCTCGGACCTCGTGATCGCGCTGCCCGGCGGCGAGGGCACCCGCGCCGAGGTCCAGCTCGCCCTGCGCTACGGCCGCGCCGCGGTGCTGTTCGGGCCGCGCGACGCCTTCTGGGAGTGGCCGCCGGCGCCACGGGCGGAGACGCTCGCGGAGGTCGCCCGCTTCGTCGAGGAGCGCGCGTAGCCGTGGCGAAGCGGCGCACCGCGCGGAGGAAGGGCGAGCCGGCCGCGCCGGGTCCCGCGCCGGTGGAGGCCCCGCCGGCCGCGCCTCCGGCCGCGCGCAAGCGGCCGTGGTGGCTGCTCGGCGTCGCGGCCGTCCTCGTCGCGGCGATCGCGTACGTGGAGATCGTCGACGGAGACGAGCCCGCCGCGCGCCCGCTCGAGGGTGTGCCGATCGACGAGGGCACCGCGCCGCCGCCGGCCGTCGAGGCCCTGCGCGTGCGCGTGATCCGCCGCTTCCCGCACGACCCCGACGCGTTCACGCAGGGCCTGCTCTGGCACGGCGGCCACCTCTACGAGAGCACGGGCCTCCACGGCCGCTCGTCGCTCCGCAAGGTCGCGCTCGAGACGGGCGAGGTCCTCGCGCAGCGCAGCGTCGAGCGCCGGCTGTTCGCCGAGGGGCTCGCCCGCGTCGACGATCGCCTGATCCAGCTCACCTGGGAGTCGGGCGAGGCGCACGTGTGGTCCCTCGACGGCTTCGAGCACCGGCGCACCTTCACGTACGACGGCGAGGGCTGGGGCCTGTGCTACGACGGCCGGCACCTCGTGATGAGCGACGGCAGCGAGCGCCTGTCGTTCCGCGACCCCGAGACCTTCCGCGTCGACCACGTGATCCGCGTCCGCGACGCCGACGGCTTCGTGGAGGAGCTCAACGAGCTCGAGTGCGTCGACGGCGTGGTGTGGGCCAACGTCTGGCAGACCGATCGCATCGTGCGCATCGACGCGGCGAGCGGCCGCGTGACGGGCTCGGTCGACGCGAGCGGCCTGCTCGAGCTCGGCGAGCGCCTCGACGCGGACGTGCTCAACGGCATCGCGTGGATCCCGGAGCGCGGGCACTTCGTCATCACCGGCAAGCTCTGGCCGTGGCTCTTCGAGGTCGACTTCATCCCGGCCGAGTGAGGCCGCGCGGGTCTCAGGGCCAGACGTACTCGCAGAGCGCCGACGACACGTCGATGCACGGCGCGTCGAGCCACTGCCCGTACGCGGGGTCGCCCATGTCCGACGAGAGCATCACGCAGTCCTCGCCGTCGCCGCCGTTCGGCTCCCCGCCCGCCCAGTTCGTGTAGCTGAAGGTCGTCCCATCGGCCCAGGCGAACACGCCCTCGGTCGCCTCGTCACCGAGACCGATCCAGATCAGCCGCGTCCCCCCGTTGTTGGCCTCGAGCCGCACGAAGTCGTTCTCGGCCGCGTCGCCGATCGACACGAGGTCCGCGCGGCCGCCGCCACCCTCCGTCAGCGCGATGTTCCGGCAGCGATCGCGCGCCGACGCTAGGCGCTCGGTGCTCAGCCGGAAGAGGTAGCAGTGCCCGTCGTGGAGGGTGGCGCGGTTGTAGCCCGCGAGCCCCGCGAGCAGGCACCGCCGGTTGCAGGACGCGTCGCAGAAGCCGTCGTCGAGCGTGTCCCCGTCGTCGCACGCCTCGCCGCGCCCCGGCTGGATGTACCCGTCCCCGCAGGCCGCGTTGCGGCACGCGGTGGTGCACGCGTCGGTCTGGTCCGCGTTCCCGTCGTCGCACTGCTCGACCCCGGTGTTGACGAACGCGTCGCCGCAGCGGTTGCGGATGCACGTATTGAGGCACGCGTCCTCGTTGCGGCGGTTCCCGTCGTCGCACTCCTCGATCAACGCCCCGGGCGCCATGTCGACGACCCCGTTCCCGCACGAGCTCGGGATGCAGGAGTTCGAGCACGCGTCCGCGTCGTTCGAGTTGCCGTCGTCGCACAGCTCGTGCGTGAGCCAGGTGTGTCCGTCGCCGCACCGGGGCGCGCTGCAGTCGTTCGTGCAGGAGTCCCCGTTGGTCCCGTTCCCGTCGTCGCAGTCCTCGCCGGGGCCGACGATCCGGTCGCCGCAGACCGCGCGGGTGCAGGCGTTGGTGCACTCGTCCGAGTCGACGCCGTTGCCGTCGTCGCACTCCTCGATCCCCTCGGGGCTCGTGGGCGTGTCGTTGAGATCGACGAACCCGTCGCCGCAGACGTTGAGCGCGCACGAGCTCAGGCAGCCGTCCATCTCGTTGGTGTTCGCGTCGTCGCACTGCTCGACGCCGCGGCGGAGCTGCGTGTCGCCGCAGATGGCGCGCATGCAGCGCACGCAGGCGTCGCCGAAGTCGCGGTTCATGTCGTCGCACTGCTCCCCCGCCTGGAGGACCCCGTTGCCGCACGTCGGCACCGCGCAGCCGGGCGCGTTCACGCCGCCCGTGCCGAACGTGTCGCACGCGTCCGTCGCGTCCATGTTCCCGTCGTCGCACTGCTCGCCCGGCTGCACGATGGCGTCGCCGCAGACCGGCCGGCGACACGCGTCCGTGCACTCGTCGGCGTCGTCGCCGTCCATCCCGTCGTCGCACTGCTCGGGCGCGGTGACGAACCCGTCGCCGCAGAACGGCGCCTCGCACACGTTCGTGCACGAGTCGTTGTTGCTGGTGTTCCCGTCGTCGCAGGCCTCGACGCCGACCTGGATCCAGCCGTCGCCGCACCGCGCGGCGTCGCACTCGATGAGGACCCCGCTCGCGGAGCCGCCGGTCCGCGCCCCCGGGCTCATGCATCCGTCCGTGTTGCTGAGGTTCCCGTCGTCGCAGTCCTCGCAGCCGTCGCAGTCGGGGTCGCTCGGGTCGTCGTCCTGCATGTCGACGATGGAGTCCCCGCACACGTTCCGCCGGCAGCTCGCCGTGCAGTTGTCCTCCGCGATCGTGTTCCCGTCGTCGCACGTCTCGGCGGGGTTGCCGTCATCGGTCGCGTCGTCGAGGTCGACGAAGCCGTCGCCGCAGGCGGTCGGCTGGCAGAGCGCGTTGCAGCCGTTGCCGTTGCCGCCGTCGGCGTTGTTGGCGAGGTCGCCATCGTCGCAGGCCTCGCCGAGCGCCGGCTGCACGAAGAAGTCCCCGCAGCGGGCCGGCATGCAGGTGTTCGTGCACGCGTCGGTCGAGACGCTGTTCCCGTCGTCGCACGTCTCGCCCGGATCGAGCGCGCCGTTCCCGCACGACGGAGGCAAGCAAAGGGAGTTGCACCCGTCGCCGTCCATGGTGTTGCCGTCGTCGCAGAACTCGCCGGGCCCGACGACTCCGTCGCCGCACGCCGAGCGCGCGCAGCTGTCGGTGCACCCGTCCGTCGGATCGGTGTTCCCGTCGTCGCACTCCTCGACGCCCTCGCGCACGAACCCGTCGCCGCAGGACGCGCTGAGGCAGCTGCGCAGGCACGCGTCGGTGTCGCTCGAGTTCCCGTCGTCGCACTCCTCGGTGCCGTCCACGATCCCGTCGCCGCAGGTCTCGAGCCGGCACGTCGAGAGGCAGCCGTCCGTCTCGTCCGTGTTGGCGTCGTCGCACGCCTCGACCCCGATCCAGACGACGCCGTCGCCGCAGCGGGCGATCACGCACGAATTGCGGCACGCGTCGCCGTCGTCGGCGTTCCCGTCGTCGCACGCCTCGCCCGCCTGCGGGAAGCCGTCGCCGCACGACGCGCTCAGGCACGTGCCGAGGCACGCGTCGAAGTTCGAGTCGTTGCCGTCGTCGCACTCCTCGCCCTCCTGCACGACGCCGTCCCCGCAGGTCACGAGCCGGCAGTCGTCGGTGCACCCGTCGTCGGGCACCGTGTTCCCGTCGTCGCAGGCCTCCACGCCCTCCTGGACGAAGCCGTCCCCGCACCGCGCGGACATGCAGGTGATCGTGCACTGGTCGGTCTGCACGTCGTTGCCGTCGTCGCACTGCTCGAAGCCCCGGCGCACCACGCCGTCGCCGCACTCCGCGGTCGTGCAGTCGTTCTTGCACTCGTCGGTGTCGACGTCGTTGCCGTCGTCGCACTGCTCGTCGATCGCCACGAGCCCGTCGCCGCACCGGAACGGGACGCTCGAGTCCATCCCGGTCGATCCACCGTCCTCCGGCGGCGGCATGTCGTCGCCGCAGCCCGGGACGAAGGCCAGCGAGGAGAGGAGCGCCGCGAGCGCCGCTACACGATGGCGGTCCGACTGCATCGTCACGAGAAGCATACGGGGCACATCCTAGCAGCGGTTCCCCCGGGCTTGCCCTGCCCTCACCCCCGAATTGCGCTCGCTCGCGTCCGCGCGTGGGGCGCCCTGGTAGAGTGCCCCGCGTGACGCAGGCCGTGCCCGATCCCTACGTCGTCGACGGATGGGACAGCCGCGCCCCGCGGCCCGGCCTGTCGGCCGCCGCGCGCCGGCGCGCGCGCCTCGTCGCCGAGGCCCTGTTCTGCGGGCCCGACGGGCCGCCCCCGCGCGAGCGCCTCGACTGGCTCGAGCACGACCTCGGGGACTTCTTCGGCCACGTCGGCCGGCGCGCGCGCCTGATCTTCTGGGCGTGCTCCACCGCGGTCTACCTCATCGCGCCGCTCCTCGTGGGGCGGCTCCGGACGCTCGCCGGGCTCACCGTCGAGGAGCGGGTCCACGCGATCGAGCGCCTCGAGCGGACGCCGCTCTCGATCGCGCTCCTCGGCGCCAAGGCGGTCCTGAGCCTCGTCTACTTCGAGCACCCCGACGCCGCGCGGGAGATCGGCTGGGATCAGGAGTGCCGGCTCCCGTGAGCGAGGTCGTCGAGGGGCACCGCGAGAAGGGCCCGCTCGAGCTGGCCGCCGACGTCGTCGTCGTCGGCTCGGGCGCGGGCGGCATGGTCGCGGCGACGATCCTCGCCGAGTCCGGGCTCGACGTGGTGGTCCTCGAGGAGGGCAAGCGCGTCCCTGCGCACGTGCACGGGAAGTTGCGGGCGAGCCAGTCGCTCCGCCACGTCTGGCGCGAGGGCGCGATGACCCTCGCGCTCGGGGTCGGCGACACGCCCGGCGTGAACGTGACCATGGGACGGGGCGTCGGCGGCTCCTCGCTCGTGACCGGCGGCGTGTGCCTGCGCGTGCCCGAGGCGATCCTCGCGCCCTGGTCGCGCGCGCTCGGCCTCGCGGAGCTCACGCCCGAGGGCCTGGATCCCTACTACCGCGAGGTCGAGCGGGCGGTCCACGTCGAGCAGGTCCCGGTCGAGATGCAGTCGCGCTCGACCCAGCTCTTCGGCATCGGCGCGGCCAAGCTCGGCTACCCGATCCGCCCGATCGGCCGCAACACCAAGGGCTGCAAGGGCTGCGGGCGGTGCAACTTCGGTTGCCCGGAGCAGGCCAAGATGAGCGTCGACCTCGCGTACCTCCCGCGCCTCCTCGCCGCGGGCGGCCGCGTCTTCTCGGACTGCCTCGTCGAGCGGATCGTCCACGCGGGCGGCCGCGCGAGCGGGGTGCAGGGCCGCCTCTTCGACGCGCTCGGCCAGAAGGCCGGCCGCCTCTCGGTCCGCGCGCGCGCCGTCGTCGTCGCGTGCGGCGGCATCCACTCGCCGGTCCTCCTGAAGGCGAGCGGCCTCGCGCCGATCGGCAGCCAGGTCGGCCACAAGCTCACCCTCCACCCCGGCTTCCGCGTCTTCGCCGCGTTCGACGAGCCGGTGCGCGGCTGGGACGGCGCGCTCCAGAGCGCGTACACCGACGCGTTCGAGCGCGACCACGTCACGCTGATGAGCCTGTTCATCCCCGCCAGCGTGATCGCGGCCACGATGCCGGGTGCGGGCCCCGGCCTCATGGAGCGCGCGCGGGAGGTCTCCCACATCGCGATGTTCGGCGCGATGGTGCACGACGAGGGCCCGGGCACCATCTGGCGCAACCCCTTCGGCCGCGAGCCGTTCGTCACCTACCGCATGAGCCCGACGGATCGGCGCGCGATGTTCCGCGGCATCCGCCTCCTCGGCGAGACCTTCTTCGCGGCCGGCGCGCGCGAGGTCTACCTCCCGGTGCTCGGCCTCGACGGCCCGCTCGACGCCGACGCGTTCCGCCGCTTCGAGCTCGAGCGCGTGCCGGGCCGGCGGATCGAGTGCAGCTCGCAGCACCCGCTCGGCTCGGTGCAGATGGGCAGCACCGCGGGCGCGAGCGGCGTGGACCCCGACGGCAAGCTCTGGGACACCGACAACGTCTTCGCCTGCGACGGGAGCGTCATTCCGACGAGCCTCGGCGTGAACCCGCAGCTCACGATCATGGCGATGGCCACGCGGATCGCGCAGAAGCTCCGCGAGCGGTTCCACCGCATGCCGGCGCGGTGAACGCTGGCCACCCCTGCCGTCCGAGTGCTATGCGCACGCCGTGATCTGGGACATCGACCCGGTGCTCATCCAGCTCGACTGGCTGAACACCCCCATCACGAACGGCCCGCTGCAGATCCGGTTCTACGGGGTCTTCTTCGCGATCGGCCTGCTCGGCGCCGCGTGGGCGTTCCCGAAGTACTTCCAGGACTGGGGCTACCCGCGCAAGCACGGCGAGCGCCTCACGCTCTGGACGCCCCTCGGCATGATCCTCGGCGCGCACCTGATCCACCTGATCTTCTACGAGACCCACGTCTTCACCGACTTCTTCGCGAGCCCGAACGCGGCGACGTGGGACGTCCTCTGGCACCGCCTCGTCCAGATCGGCAGCGGCCTCGCGAGCCACGGCGGCGGGATCGGCGCGATCCTCGCGGTGTTCTTCTTCGCGCGGAAGCACGGCCGCGACGCGCTCGCGTACATGGATCCCTCGATGTGCGCCGCGACGCTGGTGATCCCGTGGGTCCGCGTCGGCAACTTCTTCAACTCCGAGATCGTCGGCCGCACCACCGACTCCGCGCTCGGGGTGTGGTTCCCGCGCCACGAGTGCCCGCAGTACGCGCACCTCCCGACCGGCGAGGCGCAGGAGCTCTGCCAGGAGGTCGTGTACCGCCATCCCTCGCAGGCCTACGAGGCGATCCTCGCGTTCATCATGGTCGGGATCTCCGTCTATCTCTGGCAGAAGTGGCGCAACCGCCTGCGGCGCGGCGCCATCTTCTTCATCCTGCTCGCCTACTACTTCACGACGCGCTTCCTCATCGAGTACGTGAAGGAGTTCCAGACGGACCTCGACGCGGCGATCCCCTTCACGATGGGCCAGCTGCTCAGCGCGCCGGTCGTGCTGCTCAGCCTCTACATGCTGCTCTTCAGCAAGACCTCGAACATCCTCAAGCCGCTGACGGACGCCGAGCGCGCCGCGATGCCCGCGATGCCCGGGCCGGGGGACGCGCCGCCTTCGAAGGGCTCCGCGAAGGACGCGGACGAGCCCGCGTCGGCGGACGAGGCCGAGCCGGCCGCTCCGGACGTGGCGAAGCCGCGCAAGAAGCGCCGGAAGAAGAAGAAATGAGCGACCCCGCCTCGGCCCCGATGCTCCCGCTCCGCATCGCGGTGATGACGATCTCGGACACCCGCACCGAGGAGACGGACGAGTCCGGCCGCATCCTCGTCGAGCGCGCCACGCGCGCGGGCCACCGCGTCGTCGAGAAGGTCATCGTGAAGGACGAGCGCGCGGTGATCGAAGCGCGCGTGCGCGCGTTCGTCGCGAGCGGCGAGGTCGACGTGGTGATCGCCACGGGCGGCACCGGCATCACGGGCCGCGACGTCACCCCCGAGGCCTTCGAGGCGGTCTACGAGAAGCCGCTGCCCGGCTTCGGCGAGCTGTTTCGTTGGATCTCGTTCCAGAAGATCGCCACGAGCACGATCCAGTCGCGTGCGACCGCGGGCGTCGCGGGCTCGACGTACCTCTTCGCGCTCCCCGGCAGCAAGGGCGCGGTGAAGGACGCGTGGGACGAGATCCTGGTGCACCAGCTCGACAGCCGGACCAAGCCCTGCAACTTCGCCGAGCTCCTCCCGCGCCTGTCGGAGCGGTAGACGCGCTCCGTCGCACCGACGTGCCCCTGCCCGCGCTCACCAGCCCGGGCGATCTCGCGCGGAGAGACGCGGAGGAACGGCGCGCGAAGAGCGCAGAGGGTT
>JAYRVK010000904.1:0-20171 GCA_041918555.1 Sandaracinaceae bacterium | reverse complement strand
CACGCGCGCCGCGCGCCGGGTGAGCTCCGAGACCTCGGCCTCGTCGCCCGCGAGGCCGGCGAGCGAGTCGAGCGCGTCGACGAGATCGCTCCAGCGGCTCGCGCTCTCGAGGAGCGGCACGAGCCGGAAGAGCGGCTCGGGATCCGCGAGATCCGCGTCACACCACGCGTAGAGGGCCTCGATCGCCTTCGCGAGGAGCGGCGCCTCCTTCTCGTGGAGGTCCGCGAGCCGCCGCGCCACCGGCACGCGAAGCCCCGGATCCTCGACCACCTCGAGCTGTCGCCAGAGCGCGTGCGCCAGCCCGTCGAGGTCGCGGGTCTGCTCGCACAGCGAGGCGAGACGCTGGAGCGCGGCGACGTGATCGGGCTGGATCGCGACCACGTCCTGCAGCACCCCGATCGCCTCGGCCGGTCGCTCCAGGCGATCCGCGAGGAGGAGGCCTCGCTCCCAGAGGACGTCCCGCCGCTCGAGGTCGTCGCCGACGATCGGCGTGAGCCGGGCGAGCACGTCGCACAGCGTCTCGGCGTCGTCTCTGCGCGTCGCGTGGCGCTGGAGGAAGCGCAGCGCCTCTTCGTCCTCGCCGGCTTGGAGCACCTCGAGCCACGCCTCGGCGGCGCCGTCGTCGTTGCCGACCGAGTCGGCGAGCGTGCGCGCGATCCGCCGGTAGAGCTCCGCGCGCTGCCCCGCGTCCTGCTCGCGGTTCGCGGTGGTGCGCAAGAGGACCACCAAGTCCTTGAAGCGCTCGGCGCGCTCGTACACCTCGCACAGACGATCGAGGACCTCGGCGCTCCCCGGCGCGAGCTCGAGGGCGCGCGCGTAGAGCTCGGCCGCGCGCGCCAGATCGTTGAGTGACTGATCCGCGATGCCGCCCATCCGGACGAGCACGCCCGCGCGGTCGGACTCCGCGATGATCTCGACCTTGTAGGAGAGCGTGGAGAGCAGCCGCTCGTGCATCCCCGACGCCTCGTCGATCGCCTCCATGTGCGCGATCGCGTCGAGGTCCTGCGGGCTCTGATCCAGGATCTGGGCCCACGCCTCGAACGCGCCCTCGTCGTCCCCCACGTGGTCCTCGAGGATCACGGCGAGGAGCCGCAGCAGCTCGGTGCGGTCGCCGCCATGGCTCGCGTCGATGCGCTGGCGCAAGAGCGGGACCGCCTCGAGGTACGCGCCCGCGCGCACGAGCGCGTCGCCGAGCGCGTCGCGCGCGCCGAGGTCGCCGGGCAGGAGGTCCCGCAGGTGCCGCAGCGCGGTGATCGCGGACTCGAGGTCCCCGCGCCGATCGCGGTGGAGCTCGGCGAGCCGGCGGTAGATCTCGGCCTTGGGCTCGGGCTCGGTGTGCGACAGGGCCTCGCGCTCGAGCACCTCGACGAGGTCGTCCCACCGCTCCGACTGCGTGAAGAGGCGCTTGAGCGCGGTGCGCGCCTCGATGTCGGACGGGTCGAGGGCCGCGACGCCTCGCCACGCGCTGATCGCGCCCTCGGCGTCGCTCATCTTGCCTTCGCTGATCGTCGCGACCTGCTTGAGGCGGACCTTGCGATCCTCGACGCTCGCGCCGCTCACGCGCGAGGCCGCGAGGACCGCGTCGCGGTACATCACGTAGTCGCCGGCGTCGCGGGCGGCGCGATCGAGCACGTGCAGCGCCTCGGGATCGCTCGGCTCGACGTCGAGGATCTGCTTGGCGAAGCCCGCGGCGCGCCGCAGGTCGCCCTTGTCGCGCAGCGCCGCGACCAGCTCGCGCAGCCGCGGCACGCGCCGCTCGGGCGACAGGCCCTGTGCGGCCACCCCGAGCGCGCGGACGACGTCCTCCTCGCGCCCGGCCTGGCGGTAGAGGCCGACGAGCTGCTCGGCGGCCTCCGCGTCGTTCTCGTCGAGCAGCCACTCGAGGCACGTGATCGCGTAGTCGAGCTGGCCCGCGTCGAGGTACGCCTGCGCGAGGCGCTTGCGCCGGTACGCGGCCTCGGGCCGCGCGGGCGCGTGGGCGAGGTAGGCGACCCAGCGCCCGGGCAGGCGCTGCGGCTGCCGGACATCCTCGCAGTAGCGCTCGTAGAGCGACATCGCGCCGTCGTGATCGGGCCGGGCGTCGAGCGCCTGCTCCAAGAGGACGAGCGCCCGGTCCGCGCCGAGCTGCTGCGCCATCTGGTAGAGGAGGTCCGCCGCGCGGTGGCGGTCCGACTGCGCGACGTGCTCGTCCTTGGTGCGCCCCGCGCGCGTCAGGTAGACGCGCGCGAGGTCCGTCATCACCTCGACGTCGTTGGGCTGCTCGCCCAGCGCGCGCTTGAGCGCCAGGGCCGCGCCCTCGGGGTCTTCGAGCTTGTCGGACCGCATGTGCGCGAGCTCGCGCCAGAGCGCGACCTTGCGCGAGCGATCGAGCTCGGCCTTCGCCTCCTTCTCGAGGAGCGTGGCCGCGGCCTTCATGTTCCCCGCCGAGCGGTAGATCTCCCGCGCCGCGTAGATCGCGGCGACGAAGGTCGGGTCGAGGTCGAACGCCTTCTTGTAGTGGTTGACGGCCTTGTCGACGCGGCTGAACCGGTGCTCCCAGAGCTCGCCGAGCTGGTGGTAGAGCAGCGCCACGTCGCGCGGATCGGCGCCCGCGGAGGCGAGCGCCGCGCCCTGCTTCTCGAGGAGCTCGGCGAGGCGGCGGGTCTCCCCCGAGTCCTCGAAGAGCGCGCGCAGCCGGAGGAACGAGTCCTGGTGGCGGGCATCGAGCGCGAGGGCGCGTTGGTACATCCGGATCGCCCGCTCCCGATCCGAGAGCGCCCCGAGCACGAGCTCGCCGGCCTCGTACATCGCGTGGGCGGCCGCCCCGGGATCGCGCGAGCGACCCGCCCAGCCCTCGAGGAGGTTCGCGAGCGACGCGTAGTCCCCGATCCGCTGGTAGTGGGCACGGAGCGCCCCGAACGCCTCCGAGTCGTTCGGGTTCCGGCGCAGGCGCGCGATCAGCTCTTGCGCGGTGGCGTCCATGCACGCATCCCAAGGTCGGGCGCGCGGACGGTACCACGACCCCGACCCGGGATCGTACCCGAGCCGGCTCTCTTCAGCCTCGCGGCGCGAGGAGCTGACGAGCCCGGAAGAAGCGGTGCCCCTCCTCGATCGGCTGGCGGCCCACGAACCCCTCGTCGAGATCGTGGAACCAGCGGATCTCGCGCTCGCCGAGCTGCCAGCAGAGCCAGACCTCGCGCTGCCCGTCGAGGACCGAGCGGAAGTCGATGAGGCCGCGCTCGATGTCGCGGACCACGATGCCCATGCGCTCGAGCGCGCGCGCCTCGTCGAGCGCGGCCTCCGCGAGCGAGGTGGCGAGCGCGAGGTCGGCGACGAGGGCGGGATCGTGAGCGACGGCGGCGGGATCGGGGAGCTGCCCGGGCTGCGCGGGCCGGATCCCCTTCGCGTGGAGGTTCGCGGCGAGGCGACGCGCCGCCCCGACGAGCTGCGTCGTGCGGGTGAACGCCGCGGTCACCCGCGGGATCAGGGCGTTCGCCTCGTCGAGCGTGAAGGTTCGCGGCACGCCGAATTCGTAACGCCGGCGCCCGACAAATCAACCGTGACGCGCGCCGGCGTCGAGGGCATACCTCTGGGCGTGACCCACCCCGATCCGCTCGCGCGGTTCCTCGACGCGCGGGCGCGCGCGGTCGCCGTCGGCGCTCCGTTCGAGGGTGCCGCCGCTGTCCTCGCGACCGCGACCCCCGACGCGGCGCCGTCCGTCCGCTGGGTCCTCGTGAAGGAGGTCGACGCGGAGGGCTTCCACTTCTACACGAGCTACGAGAGCCGCAAGGCCCGCGAGCTCGAGGTGAACCCGCATGCCGCCCTCGCGATGCACTGGCCCGAGATCGGCGAGCAGTTCCGGATCGAGGGGCCCGTCCACCGCGCGTCCGGCGCGCGCAGCGACGCCTACTTCGCGAGCCGCCCGCGCGACAGCCAGCTCGGAGCGTGGGCGAGCCCGCAGAGCCGGCCGATCGCGTCGCGCGAGGCGTTGCTCGAGCGGGTCGCCGAGGTCCAGGCCCGCTTCGGCGACGGGCCGATCGCACGCCCCGCGAGCTGGGGGGGGATCGTCGTGAGCCCCGAGCGCATCGAGCACTGGATCAACGGCGCGGCGCGGCTCCACGATCGCTGGCTCTTCGAGCGCACGGCGGACGGATGGAAGGTGGAGCGCCTCGCGCCGTAGGACGAGAGGAACCTGCTCGCGTCGCCGTTGTCGGAGGTCCACATGCCCACCGAAGCCTTCGCCCTCCTCGGACTGCCCGGTCACGCCACCGCCGCCGAGGCCCGCGCGGCCTATCGGCGGCTCGCGCTCCTGCACCACCCGGACCGCAACCCCGGGGATCGCGAGGCGGCCGAGCGGTTCAAGCGCATCGTGGGCGCGTATCGCCGCGTGACCGCGGGCCTGCGCGCGGGGACGGCATCGAGCGCGCCCAAGGCGGGGCCCCGGCCCGATCGCTACGCCTGCGGCGCCTGCGGCGACCGCTTCCCGTTCCCGGAGCGGTGCCCCCGGTGCGAGGTCGCGCTCCACGACTGCGACGCGGGGCCCACGCCCGCGGTCGCGGCGCCCGAGGTCGAGGCCATGATGGACGCGCTCTCGGCGCGGCCCGCCGCCGATGACTCGGGAGAGGCGTCGCCGCTGGTCCCCGGCTACATCGTCGCCGCGTGCAGCGCCGCGGCGGTCCTCGTCTGGCAGGTCGGTCCGCTCGGACCGGCGCTCCTCTTCGCGGGGTTCGCGGCGTACGTGGCGGCCGTCGAGGTCCACCGGCGCGCGACCACGCCCGCGGTGGCCTGAGCGCCCAGAGCTACTCGAAGAGCACGCGCCGCCGCTCCGGATCGAAGCGCGTCACGAGCTGCGCGAGCAGGCCCCACCCGATCGCTCCGGCGACCGGGGCGCCGACGGCGCGCGCGTGTCCCTCGTCGAGCAGTCCGTCGACGAACGGAAGGCCCTCGATCCTCAACGCGCCGAGCGCGGCGTCTCCCTCCGCCGCCGAGGCCATCCCGAGGGCCTCGGCCGCCCCGGGCGCGAGCGCGATCGGATAGACGCCGGTCGTGTCGACGGTGAGCCAAGCGGCACGCCCGTCGAGCTCGGCCTCGAGCGCGAGGAACGACCCGCTCGGGGTGACGAGCCGCGCCGCGCTCGCCCCGGGCGCCGCGGGTCGGGGCGCGCGGGAGAGCTCGAGGCGCGCCCCGGGGCCATCGAGCCGCGCGTGCAGGCGCAGGAGGAGGTCGAGCCCGATCGCCGCCCCGATCGGGACCCCCAGGCCCTCCGAGAGCGCGCTCAGTGACCGGACCGTGTGCGGCACGTTCGCGATCCGCAGCTCGTCGAGGGCGAGCTCGTCGATCGCGCCCGGCTGCGCGCGCACCGACGGATCGAGGATCGTCAGCTCCGCGCCCGTGGCGATCACGGCGAGCACCTCGACGCCGTCCACGCGCGCCCGGACGATCGGGAGCGGGAAGGGCTCGAGCGCGAGCGTGGCCGAGTCCCCGGTGATCTCGGAGGGCGCGCGGCCGCGGACGCCGAGGAGCGCGGGGCGGATCGACTCCGACCACGGGTCATCGTCGCCCTCGAGCTCGGCGGCGGCTCGATCGAGCTCGCCGAGCGAGAGCAGGGCGCGGGCGCGCAGGCGCCGGAGGTACGGCGAGCTCGCGCGGGCGAGCGCCTCGAGCGCCGCGGCGTCCCGCCCGCGCGCGAGGTGGGCGCGCGCCGCGATCTCCATCGCGACGGTCCCGCCGCCGGCGGCGATCGCGCGGTCGGCGAGCGCCGCGGCGGCGTCGGCGTCGAGCGCTCGCCACGCCTCCTCCGCCTGCGCGGTGAGGAGCGCGGGATCGTCGGGCGCGCCGCGGGTCGGGGCGGGGCTCGCCCCGCAGGCCGCGAGCAAGCACGCGACGGCGAGCGCCCTCACGCGTGGGTCGTGGGCGCGGTCGGCCCGGGCGCCGCGGCCGCGTCGCTCTCCTCGGCCGCGCCAAAGATCTTGTCGCGGAGCCGCACGAAGTCCCACACCGGACCGGCGATCGGGCCGAGGGGATCCGTGGCGAACGCGGGCTCGCCCTTCTCGAACAGGCCGTGCCCGACGAAGTTCAGCGCCCAGCCCACGGTCCACGATCCATTCGCCGCCCACCAGGCGGGCGTGTAGCGCGGCGCGGCCAACATCCCCGCGAAACCGGCGAGCACCATCGGGATGCCGACGGTGTGGAGCGCGCGGTTGGTCGGGTGCTGGTGCGTCGCGTCGTAGTGCGCGATCGAGAGCTCGAAGCGCTCCTCGAGGCCGCCGCGGAACTCGGGGTGGGCCTTGCGCCACTCGTCCTCGAGCCCCTTCATCCCGGCCGCGAAGAGCGCGAGCGGCGTGAGCTTGGCGCCCGCCATCAGCGTCACGGCGCCCCCCGCCAGGAGCGCCAGGTCGCGGTTCTTCTTCTCGGAGAGCAGGTGGGTGAGCTTCGAGATCACGTCGCGTACCTCCGGGCCCGATCTCCTTACGGTGAGAACCGCTCCTCGACAAGCGCTCGCGGCGGTCGCGTCGGGGGGCTCCCGGCCCGCGAACGCGGACAGTGATTGCCGCGCGTGGGCGCACTTGTACGCCGAAGCCGTACGAGCGCTCGACGGGTGTTCAGCACCAGCCGCAGAACCCCGAAATTCTTGATCGAAATCGCTTGACTGACCTGTGTCACGGCCTAGGCTTGCGGTGCTCTCCGGGGGGAACGAGCAGCGTCCCGTGACCTATCGAGACGCACGTTTCATTGACACCACCCCGAAGCGCACGAGTAGTTCCGAATCTGGAGGGGTTGATGGCAGTCGGTACCGTCAAGTGGTTCAACAACGCCAAGGGCTGGGGTTTCATCCGTCAGGACGATGGGCCCGACGTCTTCGTGCATTACTCGCAGATCGCCGGCGACGGCTTCCGCACGCTGCGCGAGGGGCAGGCGGTCAGCTTCGATCTGAAGGACGGCCCCAAGGGCCCGCTCGCGGAGAAGGTGGCCGAGGTCCCGTCCTGACCTGCCGCTGAGGCGCGCTTTTTGGAGCTTATCGAGGGGCCGCGCCGAAGGGCGCGGCCCTTCTCGCTTGGCGGGGTCTCCCGCTACGGTGTGACGAACTTCTCGACCGACAAGGCCCATTGCACCTCTTCGACCACGCC
Organism: Sandaracinaceae bacterium; assembly: GCA_041918555.1. GTDB lineage: Bacteria > Myxococcota_A > Polyangia > Polyangiales > Sandaracinaceae > JACKEC01. The sequence continues at coordinate 13,065 of JAYRVK010000904.1, read as the reverse complement.
GTCGAGGTGCCCCGCGTCCTTCATGTAGACCACCTCGTGCCACGTATCGAGCACGCGAGTGTCGTCCATCGGGTCCTTCACGTCGACCGTGTGCGCGGCCTCCTCGACGTACCCCCGATCGATCGCCTGCTGCCCGATGGCCGCGCGCACCTTCTCGAAGAGCTGATCGGTGGAGATCCCCGCGCCGAAGTCGGAGCGCTGGGTCCGTACGGTGAACACGACCTTCAGGTCGTTCCGGACGCGGATCCCGGAGTCCATGATGTGGAGCCGCACGCGCTCGGCGATCTCCAGCTCCAGGGGCCTCGTGCGGTAGATCTCGAGGCCCGCCTTCACGAGCTCTCGCTTCACCGCTTGGAGGTCCGTTCCGCTCACGTCGTAGTCTCCGCGTCCCCCGAGAGGCAACGCACCTTACCACCGTTCGCGGGGGGCCAGCAATGAGCGGAACCTTGCCCGGCGCCGGCCCGATCTCTATGGTCCGCAGCGATGGACACGATCCTGTACTTCGGGGAGCGGTTCGGGGACCTCGGTCTGAATCGCCTCCCCGACGCACGGGAAGTCGAAGACGGGTCGGTCCACTACGCGGGCCCCGACCGACCGATCGCCACGCGCCGCCGGGTCCTCGGGATCGCCGAGCCGGAGCGCGCGCTGGGCTACCTGCGCCACCAGCCGGTCGACGTGCTGCTCCTCGACGCGCGCGGGGCCGACGCCCTGGACGCGGCGGGCCGCTTCCTCGAGCAGGTCTTCCCGCACGGCCGGATGGGCGGGCCCATCCTGCGCCAGCGGGTCCTCGCGCTGGTCGAGCCCGAGGGCGTCGAGGGAGCGTTCGCGCTCGGGCACCACGGCATCGGCGGCGTGGTGCGCTACGACGGGCCGGCCTCGATCGAGGCGGCGCTCGGCGCGCGGCTCTCGCAGCGGGGCCATGGGAAGATCGCGGTGTGCCTCGCGGGCGGCGGCATCGAGGGCCTGCTCTACGAGCTCGGGGTCCTGCGCGCGCTCGAGTCGTTCCTCGCGGATCGCGCCATCGTCGACCTCGACTTCTTCTGCGGGATCAGCGCGGGCGCGATCCTCGGCTCGTTCCTCGCCAACGGGATCGGGCCGGACGAGATCCTCCGATCGCTCGAGGGGAACGGCCACCGCATCGAGCCGATCGGGAAGTGGGATCTCTTCGAGCCGAACTACCCCGAGATCGGCGCGCGCTTGGGCCAGCTCCTGGGCGAGCTCGCGCGCGGCGGTCGCGGTCCGCGCGGCGCGCTGAGCTCGCTCGCGCGCGCCGTCCCCACCGCGGCGTTCAGCGGACGCCGCCTCGCCGCGTGGCTCGCGCGCCAGCTCACGCGGCCGGGGATGGCCAACCGGTTCGGCGCCACGCGCCGCCCGCTCTACGTCGGCGCGACCGACCAGGACAACTCGCAGGCCGTGCTCTTCAGCCACGAGCGCCACGATCACGTGCCGATCCACCGCGCCGTGCAGGCGTCCTCCGCGCTCGTGCCGTTCTATCCGCCGGTCGAGGTCGACGGGCGCTGGTACGTCGATGGGGCGTTCTCGCGGACGACCAACATGCGCGTCGCCGCGCGCCGCGGCGCGACGCTCGTGATCCTGATCGACCCGCTCGTCCCCGCGGTCGGGCGCGAGCCCGGCTACGTGCGGCAGCGCGGCGGGATCTATGCGACGACGCAGGGCCTCAAGGCGCTGATCAACGGGCGCTTCGACAAGGCCAACCGCGCGATCGCGGAGATGTACCCGAACGTCGCGTTCCACCTGTTCCGCCCCGAGGCCGACGAGATGCGGATCCTCAGCGGCTCGCCGATGAAGTACTTCTACCGGCCCGAGGTCGAGGCGATCGCGTTCGAGGCGACGACGCGTAAGCTGCGCGAGTCCTTCGTGCCGATCGCGCGCGACTTCCGCCTGCACGGCGTGACGCTGCGCGATCCCGAGGACGGCGATCACCCCGCGTCGAGCCACGAGCGCTTCGACGCGTCGTCGATCGGCGCCTGAGGCCGTGCAGCTCCGCGACGCGCTCGGCCGCACCGTCGCGCTCGACGAGCCCGCGCGTCGCGTGGTGTCTCTCGTCCCGAGCGAGACCGAGACCGTCGCGGCCCTCGCCGGGGTCGCGCGCCTCGTCGGACGCACCGACTGGTGCGAGGAGCCCGCGGGCGAGATCGAGGGCGTGCCGACGGTCGGCGGGACGAAGTCGGTCGACGTCGCCGCGGTGATCGCCGCGCGCCCTGATCTCGTGCTCGCGAACCGCGAGGAGAACACGCCCGACGCGGTGGCGCGCCTCGAGGCCGCGGGGCTGACGGTGCATGTCAGCTTTCCTTGCACGATCGAAGAAGCGCTCGAGCACGTCGAGCGGCTCGCCGCGATGCTCGGCGTCGCCGCCCCTCGGCTCGCGCCGCCTCCGCGCCGCGCGCTCGGCGGGCGTGTGTTCGCCCCGGTGTGGAAGGACCCGTGGATGACCTTCGACGGGCGCACGTACGCGAGCGAGCTCCTCGCGTGGATCGGGCTCGACAACGTCTTCGCGGATCGCCCGCGGCGCTACCCGCTCGCGGCGGATCTCGGGCGGCGCGCGCCCGAGGATCCCGGCGCGCGCGACACGCGCTACCCGCGCACCACCGTCGAGGAGATCGCGGCCCGCGCGCCGGAGCTCGTGCTCTTGCCCGACGAGCCCTATCGCTTCGACGCGACGCACGCCGAGGAGGTGCGTGCGCTCGGGCTGGGCGCGCGCGTCGAGCTCGTCAGCGGGAAGGATCTCTTCTGGTACGGCGTCCGTACGCTCGCTGCGATGGATCGGCTCGCGGCGCAGCTCGAACAGGATTGACGGATCGATCTCGCGTGGCTGCGCGCCGCGCCCGCACACCGGCACGATCCGGGGTGCAGAGTGTGACCGCGGGAGCGTGAGGTTGCTCGCGCCGGCACGCGAAAAACGTGAGCCCGCCGCCTGGCCTGCCGGTTGCGGAGACCACGGGGGAGATCGGGGGAGACATGATGGAGAACATCGGCCGCTGGATGCCGACGGGCCCTTCGGACGAGAGCGTCCACCGCGGCGCGCGGCGCCGCAGCACGCGCTACCCGCTGCACGGTGAGGTCATGGTCACCGCGCCGGTCGAGGCGGCGGGGGTCGTGTTCAACGCGAGCGCGGGCGGGCTGCGCGTCGCGCTCGATCGCGCGGTCGAGGTCGGCGCGCGGCTCGAGCTGTCGGTGCGCTTCGACGAGCGGCGCGAGAGCCGCGAGCGCGGCGAGGTCGTGTGGACGCGCGAGCTGCCCGACGGATGGCTCGTCGGGCTCCGCTTCCTGTAGCGGGGGGACTCGCCGTCCCCCCGCACGCGCTGCGCGCGCGCGCCCCCCGCGAACCGCTCAGCGGCCGATGTCACCGCCGCGCCGTGCGCGCGCTCGAGGCGCGCGCCGTGGGGCGACCGCGCTCGGTGCGGTTCTCCTCAGGGGCACTCGCTGCGGTTGCCGAGCCCGCCGAGGCTCGTCGCCGCGTCCACCCACGCCGCGCCCGTCCAGCCGACCGACGGATCGAACGCGTCGCTCCCGTCCGTGTCGCCCATCGTGACGGTGCAGGCGCGCGTGAGGACGTAGTCGAGCGTCCCGAGCCCGCCGCCGGTCCACTCGTCGCCGGGATCGGTGCCGATCTGGCCGAAGGTGTCGACGACCATCCCGCCGCAGAAGAGGTCGTAGGCGTCGTTGCCGTTGTGCGTGATCGCGCCGCTCGTCGCGTCGCAGCGCGTCGCCGCGCCCTCGAGGGAGCCGTTGCACACCACGAAGGCGTCGCCCGCGGCGAGCATCCCGGTGAACGCATACATCCCCCCGACGGTGGCCGCGCCGTTGGTGTAGCGGCGGAGCTGACACGTCGAGAGGTCCGCGGCGGAGCCGCCCGCGTTGACGATCTCGATCGCCTTGTTGTTGCTGTTCCCCTCGACGTACTCGCTGAAGAACAGGACCGGCGCCGCGGCGACGCCGACCGTCGAGACGTCCATGTCGCCGCCGAACGATGCGGTGAGCGTGCCGCTCCCCTCGGCCGCGCCGGCGGTGCACGTCGTCGTCCCGCTCCGCATGCCCGCCGGGATGGTGAGCGGCGCGCAGCCGAGGAGCGTGGGCGGCGCGGAGGTCAGCACGATCGGTGCGCCGCCGGCCGGCGCGTCGTCCGCGAGGACCACCGTGATCGTCACGGTCCCGAGCGGCGCGGTGGCGATCGCGTCCGGCAGGAGCGCGAAGTCGCCGCCGCCGACGTCCGCGGGCCCGCGCGGGAGGATCTTCGTGTTCGCGAACGCGAAGGTGAGCGGGCCCTGCACGTACTCGAACATCGAGCCGGCCATCGGCGCGGGCGCGACGAGGTAGAGCGAGTCGCCGATCAAGAGCCCATCGTCGACCGCGAACTCGTCGAACATGTCGAGGCCGCCCATCGCGGTCACCGTCTCCACGCGCACGAAGACGCTCTGGAGCGCGGTCGCGCGCGGTCCGGTCGTGACGACGTCGGCGGTGTCGACGACGAGGGCCACCGGGGTCATCCCGCTCGACACCGGCGTGATCACCGGTGCGTCCGCGGGCGTGCCGATCTGATCGAGGCCGAAGAACTCGCCGACCGGACCGGTCACGTCGACCACGTCGCCCACCGCCACCGTCGGGGGGTCGTCGGTGAACACGAAGATGCCGCTGTAGTCGACGCCGTCGTACGTCGGCGCGGTCTCGAGCACCTGCGCGAAGAAGCCGTCGGCCGCGACGGCGGTGACGAGCAGGTCCTCGAGCGCCACCATTCCCGCAGTCGCGCCGCAGCGGACCGCGTAGACGCTCGGCTCGCCCGCCGGCACGCTCCGGTCCGGGCAGCCGTCGCACGCGTCGCCGAGCCCGTCGCCGTCGCGATCCATCTGGTCGTTCGCGAGCTCGGGGCAGTTGTCCATGGCATTGTCCACGCCGTCTCCGTCGAGATCGGTCGCGTCGAACGGCTCGGGATCGCACTCGTCGCCGAGCCCGTCGCCGTCCACGTCGGACTGCACGCCGTCGTCCATCGGGCGGATCGGGTTGAAGATCGCCTCGCAGTTGTCCATCGCGTTCGCGAGGCCGTCGCCGTCGACGTCGTCGGCGGAGCTCATCCCCGCGTAGTAGTTCGAGCCGTTGTCGCTCGCGTCGGGGATCGTCGCCGAGCCCATGAAGTTGCGCGAGGGCAGGCACGTCGGCTCGCCCGCCGGCTCGCCGCAGAAGAAGAGGTCGTACTCGGAGCTGCGGCCCGCCGAGAGCGCGGCGAACGTGGTCCCGACCTCGCCGAGGCAGACGCGCTTGGCCGTGCCGCACACGTCGGCGAACCCACCGGGGATCGTGAAGTCGTCGCAGCCCGTCTCGAGCGCGCCGACCACGTCCGCGTCGCCGTAGAGCACCCGCCCGCCGCGCATCACGAGCACGACGTCTTGCGGGTCGGCGCCGAGCACCGCGCGGTGGTCACGGCGCGCGCTCGCGGCGTAGAACGCGAGGTCGGCGTGGAGGCCCACCGCGATCGTCCCGATCGAGTCGTCCATCTGGAGCGCTTGGGCGCTGCCGCGCGTGGCCATGAGCCAGAGCTGCTCGTCGGGGAAGAAGCCACCGAGGTTGTTCGCGTTGAACGCGTCGGCGCAGCGGAGCTCCCGCAGGAGGTTCATCGAGCCGGACGTCAGCCAATCGTTCCCGAGCCCGATCGGGACGCCGAGGTACGCGAGGGTCGTGACGCGCGCGGTGTCCCCGTAGAGCGAGATGTTCGAGCGCGGCGACCAGATCAGCTCCACCTCGTTCTCGGCCATGATCGCGACGTTGCCCGCGTGGAGGCCGACGCCGTGCACGATCGCGGTGCGCGGCTCCATGAAGTCGTCGTTGTCGCCGGTGCCCTGGCCGTCGGTGCAGCGGAACTCGTTCTGCGCCGCCTCGTCGATGCCCTCCGCGATGTGCGGCACGAACACCGCGCCGCTCGTGCCCGAGGGGTCGTAGCTGCAGGTGGTCTCCTTGAAGCCCGTGAGGTCGCCGAGCGGGAACGTCTTGTAGTTGGGCGCGTCGTCGCTCAGGCCCTCGAGGAGGTCGACGTGATCGAGGTTGCGCAAGAGGCCCGTCGGCCGCGTGTCGTCCACCTCGCCGAAGATCGACGTGGTGCCCGCGATGAGCTGCCGGAGCTCGAGCCAGCGCACGCGATCCACGTCGCTCGTGCCGCGCGGGGTGTCGACCTCGGTGTGTCCGTCGGCGCCTCGCCGCCAGTCGTGGCGGTGCTCGTAGCGCTCCATCGATCCGGGCGCGGGCTGATCGTCGATGTACGTGACGTGATCGTGCGCGTTGATGAGGCCCGGCGACACGACCACGTCCGGGCACACGAGCGCGGTCGCGCCCGCGCCCATCGCCGCGCAGTCGCAGCCCACGCACGCGATGCGGCCGTCCGCGCCGACGAGGACCTGTCCGCCGCGGAAGACCTCGCCGGGGGTCAGGATGTCGCCCGTGATCAGCGTCGCGTCGCCGCCGGGGGTGACCTCGCAGCGCCCGCTGGCGGGGGGCGGGAGCGAGTCGCCCGGGCACGTCGTGATCGTCGGCGGCGTGAACAGCGAGCTCGGCATCCCGCCGTCGCGGCCGCCGCCGTCCTCCATCATGCCGCCGTCGGTGCCGCCGCCGTCGACGGGGCTCGGGCGGTCGCACTCGCAGCCCGCGGTGAAGAGGGACACGAGCGCGGCGCTCGCGAGGAGGAAGGAAGGTCGGCGAATCATGGAGCCCAAGTCATGACCGGACCCGAGGACCGGTCAAGCAGGCGCGCTCACTCGCAGCGGACGAGGGGCTCGAGGTCGGTCCGCCCGTACATCGCGAGGATCGCGAGGAGCTCGGCCTCGACGTCGTCGACCGTCTGCTCCATGCGATCCGCGCCCCCGGGGGTGTTGCGGGTGCAAAGAAACTTGCTCGTCCCACACGCGTCGAGCACGTCGCACTCGCCGTTGATCGACGCGGCCGGCTCGAGGATCAGGTCGCCGTAGTAGCCGGCGCCGCCGATCAAGACGAGCCGCACGTCCGCGGCGCGGCTGTCGAGGAGCGCGCGGTAGGGGTCGGCCGCGCGGCGGCCGAACACCGCGACGTCCGCGATCATCCCCGGCTCGAGCCGGCCGATCCGCGCGCCGAGCCCGACCGCGTCGGCGCCGCCGCGCGTCGCCATCTCCCACAGGCGCTGCGGTGTCAGCGCGGCGATCCCCTCGGCCGTCCCGTAGGCGTGGCCGAAGCGCATCTCGCCGAGCATGTGGTCCTCGCCCGACACCGTCCAGTCCGGGCCCATGCCGACCGAGAGCCCGAGCTCGAGGATCCGCGCGATCGGTGCCGTGTCGCCGTAGAGCACGAGGTTGCTCGACGGTGACCACACCACGTGCGCGCCCGCCGCGCGCGCCTCCATCAGCTGCGCGTCGGTGAGCCCCATCGAGTGGATGAGCAGGCCGACGCCCGACCACGACCCGTCGCTCGCCGCGAGGAGGCTCTGCCCCATGTGCCGGTTGGCCCGCGCGTCGCGCCCGGCGAACGAGTCGAACTCCTCGAGGACGTGATCGTCGACCACGCCCTCCTGCATGTGCACCGCGAAGCGCGTGCTCGGGTCGGTCGCGTCCGCGAAGTCCGCCACGAGGCTGGCGGCGTCGACGTCGGTGATCTCGCGCGGCGAGTCGATCGTCGTGCGCATGTGGTCGTAGCCGAGGCCGTGGTGGTGGTCCGCGTTGCGCGCGAGCCGATCGAGGCACGTGCGGTTCGCCGACTGGCCCATCACCGTCGTCGTCGCGTGCGCGATCGAGCGGAGCTCGCCCCACTTCGCCCCGGGACAGATGCGCGCGTTCTCGTTCTGCCCCTCGGCGAAGGGCAGGACGTGATCCTCGTACGACGCGACCTCGACCCACTGGTAGCGGTTGCCGTAGGTCGTGCCCGCCTCCCACTCCGGGAGGAAGTCGTAGGTCAGGTGGTTGTGCGCGTCGACGAGGCCGGGGCTGATCACCGAGAAGGTCTCGATCACGGTGACCGTGTCGGCGCCCGGCATGCCCGAGCAGTCGGCCGCGACGCAGGTGATCTGGTCGCCGACGATGAGCACCTCGCCGTCGAGCGCGCCGCTCGGTGCCAGCACGATCCCTCGAAGCAGATAGCCGCCCGTCCCGCCGCGCTCGACGGTCGCGGGCGGGCTCGGCTCCGAGGTCTCCGGGAGCGGCCCCGCGTCGGGCCGCGTCCCCGCGTCGCGCGCGCCCGCGTCGAAGGCCCCCGCGTCGAAGGCCCCCGCGTCGTGATCGGCGCCCGCGTCGAAGCCTGCGTCCGGGAGCTGGCCTCCCGCGTCGTCCCGCGGGAAGGGCCGCTCGCACCCGACACACAGGAGGATCCCGATCAGGCCGAAGCGCGCGAGGACCACGGCACACGATAGACCAGATCGCGCGCGCGGTCGTCGGTGCGGCGTTCAGATCGTCTCGACGGACTTCATGAGCTCGGGCACGAAGTGCACGCGCGGCCGGACCAGGCTCGTGCGGTTGCGGCCGGGCATCACGAGGATCTGGCTACCGAGCGGCGAGCGGTACTCGCCCTCGACGTCGTCGTCCTCGAAGTCGTAGGTCGTCTCGGGCGCGTCCTGGGCCATCGCGGCGCCGGAGAGGGAGAGGGTGAGGAGCAGGGCGCCGAGCGCGTTGAGCGTCTTCCGCATGAGGGGACCTCCTGACGAGGCTGGGACGCGCCGCGCCTGGAAAGGGTCTCCGCGCTGCTCTACGCTCCGAGCGCGCCGGGTGGACTCGCACGCGAGCCGCCACGGCCGGGAGACGGAGCGCGAGATGAAGCGACGGATGTTCCTCGGGAAGATCCACCGGGCGCGGATCACCCACGCGGACCTCGACTACGAGGGCAGCGTCACGATCGACCGCGACCTGCTGGAGGCGGCCGGGATGCTCGAGCACGAGGAGGTCCACGTCTGGAACGTGACCCGCGGCAGCCGCCTCGTGACCTACACGCTGGCGGGCCCGCCGGGGAGCGGGGTCATCTGCCTCAACGGCGCGGCCGCGCACCTCAACCAGCCGGGCGACCTCGTGATCCTCGCGACCTTCGGGGATCTGGACGAAGACGAGGCGCGCACCTGGCAGCCCAAGGTCGTGTTCGTCGACGAGCAGAACCGCATCCGCGCGCTCGACCGCGAGCGCCCGGGGCCCGCGATGCCCCGCCACCTGTCCTGAGCTCCGAGTGCCGGGCGAGGGGATCGAACCCTCAAGCTGGATTCCCCAGCGGGCGATTTTAAGTCGCCTGCGTATGCCAGTTCCGCCAGCCCGGCGCGGGACGAGCATCGCACGCCCCTGTCCGGCGGGCACGACGGTCGACCCCGGCGATCGGAGCGCTCCACGCTCCGGCGTCGCCTGCGAGCGGACAGATCTGGCCGAAACGGGGCGGCACGGGCCGTGCGGTAGAGGCCGGCATGCCCCGCAACTTCCGCGTGATCTTCTCCGTTTGCCTCGGCGCCACCGGCTGCGTCGGGGGCTTCGCGAACCCCGGCGAGGGGGACTTCCTCGACGACCTGCCGCCCGACATGCTCGTGTGCCCGGCCGACCCCGACTGCTCGATCGGCGGCGACTGCTCGCTCTACGAGTGTCCGGATCACTGGGTCTGCGAGGAGCGCGAGGACGAGCATCGGCGCTGCGTGTCGCCCGGGCCCGACTACCCGGACCGGGGCGACTGGGACTGCCACGACGAGGGCGGGACGACCGTCTGCGAGGGCGGGAGCTTCCCCGACGGGGGCGGCGGCGGGGCTTGGAATTGCACGCAGGCCGGCGACCTCGTGACCTGCGTGAGCGACGATCCCAGCTACCCTGACGGCGGGGGGGGAGCGGCTGGAGCTGCTGGTACGAGGGCGATCTGCGCGTCTGCTCGACGGTGCCCGGCGACGGCGGCGACGGCGGCGGGTGGACCTGCTGGGACGACGAGGCCGGGCGGCACTGCCGCACCGATCGGCCCGATCTGCCGGGCGACGACGGGGACTGGACCTGCTTCGACTACGACGGCGAGACGCACTGCGACGGCGGGAGCTCGGTGCCCGACGGCGGCGGCTGGGAGTGCGTGGAGCGCGACGGCGAATACTACTGCACGACGACGCCCGACTACCCCGACGGCGGGGGCGGGGGATCGTGGAGCTGCCGCTTCACCCGCGAGTTCCGGATCTGCGACGGGGGCGACGACGGCGGCGGCGATGGGGACATCCCGCGGACCGACTGCCCGCCCACCGATCCGACCTGCGGCTCGGTGCTCTGCACCGAGGATCGGCGCGGCGAGGTGACCCTCCTCGACGACCTCGACGGGGAGGACGACGGCGAGATCTACGTGCTCGGCGACGGGCGCCGCGATCAGTCGTGCGCGACCGTGCGCGTCGGCCTGACCGGCTACTACGCGCTCTGGGACGAGGCGCTCGCCGAGAGCTGCACGCGCCAGCTCGACGAGATCTCCTACCTGACCATCGCGAACACGTGCAACGCGGACGGCAACCCGGTGGAGCGCAACGTGGGCGACCGCTTCGTCATCGGCGACGTCGACAACACGGCCGACTGCGCGAGCGACGCGGACTGCGGGGCCGGCTCCGCGTGCCGCAGCCGGAGCGCGGGCAACTGCTGCGTGCCCACGGCGCCGGCGTTCGTCGGGACGTTCCTCCTCGTCGCGGGCGAGGACAACCGGGTCTGCTTGAACCACGTGTGCCCGGAGGTGCGCGCCGGCCTGATGAGCGGGGCCGACCCGTTCATGACCGCGGGCTGCGAGGGGAGCATCAACTCGGTGCACCTCCGCCTCGCCGGCAGCGCGTTCACGTGTCCCGACCCCAGCCTGGAATTCCCGATGGGCTGCGGGATGTGAGGCGCGCCGAGGATCGCGGGTGACACGGGCCCTGTGATCGAAGCTTGCGCGGCGATCCGTCGCGGGAACGCTCCGCGAAGCCTCGGTGATCGAATTGTGCGCGCTACAGGCCTCTACGGTGTACGAAAACTTGACCGCTCGGATCGCCCTGCGGCACTCCCGTCCGCGAGGGAGGCGAACATGTCGAAGGACGAGATGGTCGAGCGGGTCAAGGAGCTGGTGCGGCAGGTGACCGAGGCGCGCTTCGAGGGCGCCCTCTACGCGAAGCTCGCGCGGGCCCACGGCTACGCCGACGGCTACATGCGCGCGCTCCTCGACGCGGGGCTCGTCGACCGCGACACGCTGCTGCGCGCGGTGTCCGAGGCCCGGCGCGAGGTCGTCGAGACCCCGGCCGAGCAGAACGTCGCGGCCTGATCGGGCGCGGGACCGATCAGGGCGTGAGCGTCGCGACCCGCACGCCGCTGTTCATCGTGCGGCCCATGCGCTCGCGCCAGAACGTGACCGTGTAGCTCATGGTCCCGAGGAGCTGCTGCTCGAGCCAGTAGCCGGTCGAGCCCTCCGAGTCGAAGCGCAGGATCGCCCACGGCCCGCCGCCCGGCGCGCGGGTCGCGACCACCGCGTCCTGGCTCGTGGCGTCTTGGTAGACGACCCGCAGGCCGCCGCCCTCGTCGACGACGATCGACGCGTCGTCCCCGATGATGTGGCGCCCGTCGGTGAAGCGCGTGGCCCCGTCCGAGGTGGCGCCGTTGTCGACGATCTCGCGGCTCACCACGGTCCCGTTCCCCTGGACCTGCGCGTAGCGCAGGGTCTCCTCGGCGCCGTCGATGTAGACGACGTGCCAGAGGCCCGCGGAGTCGACCGCGAGGTTCGCGCCCTGGCCGCAGTCGCCGACGTTCGGATCCATGAGCTGGTAGCCGTCGATGTGGAACGGCGCGCTCCACGCGGAGCCCTCGAACGCCGCGCCGAAGACGTTGCCGCTCGTGCGGTCGTACCAGACGAGGGCGAGCCCCGTCGGCGTCTCCGCGAGCGAGGTGTAGAGGCCGTACGCGGGCGGGAGATCCTCGACGTAGCCCGAGGGCAGCGACGCCTGGCAGCTCCCCATGACGCACGTCGTGTCGCTGCCGCACGCCTCCGGGCAGTCGCTCGTCGGGGTCACGCACTGCCCGCTCTCGAGGCACGCGGTGCCGAGCCCGCCGCAGAGGAACGGGCGGCACGGCATCGGCGCGGACGCGACCTCGGTGATCGTCCAGTCCGTCGTCGCCGCGGGGTTCATCGTGTTCGCGGTCGCGACCATGACGTGGCCCCGGATGATCCCCGGCGCCGCGGCGTCCTCGGCCATGCGGAGGTACGAGACGACCGGCGTGCCGTCCGCCCGCACGATGAGGGACGCGTAGCGGCCGGAGTCGCCCGCGTCGTCGATGGTGTGCGAGGCCCAGGAGCCGGGGCCGCCCGCCGAGAACCGGAGCGCGGAGTTCGTCACGTCGTAGTGCGCAATCAGGAATGTCCCGCTCTGGTTCGCGAGCGAGGTCCAGCGGCCGACGTCGTCGCCGGGCGCGCTCACGCCGCCGCGCCAGCCCTCGGGGTTGTTGGTGATCGGCGACGACGGCGCGCCGTCCACGATCTCCCAGTCCACGGCGGAGCCGTTCCACGGCCCGAACACCAGGTCGCCGAGCGCGAGCCCGTTCGGGTTCCCCGGGTTGTAGCCCGACACGAACACCATGCCCGCGTCGTCGACGACCATGTCGAGGTCGGTCGCGAGGATCCCCGGGAGGATGTCGGGCTTGGCCATGCACGCCGAGCACGTGACGCCACAGCCGACCGGATCGAGCACGAGGTTCTCGAGCGGGCACGTGTAGCCGGGCTCGCAGAGCGCGTCGACGTCGTACATCGAGCACATGTCGGTGGCCTCGCAGCAGATCGAGCCGCCGGTCATCGCGGGCGGGGCCGCCGCGATGCAGCGGCCGCCGCAGGGCAGGCCGGGCATCGGGTCGCCGCACTCGCAGCCCGACGCGAGGAACGCGACGAGGGCCAGCGCGAAGAGCGCGAAGAACGGCGCGCGCGCCCCGCGGCGGCGGCGCCGGAAGACGATGGCGCCGACCGCGCCGAGGAGCGCGAGGAGCGCGAACGGCGTGCGGTCCGAGCGATCGGTGACGCGGCAGCCGCAGCCGTCGCCGCCCGCGGCGTTCGGCAGCCCGCGGATGAGCGCCGCCTCCGAGCGGCCGACGTTGCCGGCCTCGT
>JAYRVK010000903.1:0-3043 GCA_041918555.1 Sandaracinaceae bacterium | reverse complement strand
CGGGAGCGTGCGCTCGAGCTCCGCCGCGAGCACGCCGCGGACGCGCCGGCGCAGGCCCACGATGGTCGGCTTCAGCTCGCCCGTCCGCCGCCACCGCTCGAACTCGTCGACCTCCGCCGCGACGATCGACTCCGCGCTCGCCGCGGCGCGCCGGCGCTCGCCGAGGTTCTCTTGCGCGACCTGCTCGAGGTCGTCGACGTCGTAGAGGAAGACGTTGTCCATCTCGCCGACGCGCGGATCCACGTCGCGCGGGACCGCGATGTCGATGAGGAAGAGCGGCCGGTGCCGCCGCGCCTTGATCACGCCGCGGATGAGCTCGGGCGTGATCACGAAGCGCTGGCTCGAGGTCGACGCGATCGCGATGTCGGCCTCGGTCAGCTCCGCCGCCAACATCTCGATGCTGCGCGCGGTGCCGCCCGTCTCCTCGGCGAGCTTCTGCGCCTTCTCGAGGCTCCGGTTGACGACGTAGAGCGACGCCCCGGCCTGCCGGAGGTGCTTGGCGGCCTGCTCCCCCATCTCCCCGGCGCCGATCAGGAGGACGCGTCGGCCGTGCAGATCCCCGAAGATCTTCGCCGCGAGGTCGCTCGCGACGGAGCTGACGCTGACGGATCCCTCCGCGATCCTCGTCTCGCTCCGCACCCGCTTGGCGACCGCGAACGCCTTGGTGAAGCAGCGATCGAGGAGCGTGCCGATCGCCCCGGCCTCTTTGGCCGCGGTGTAGGCCTCCTTGAACTGGCCGAGGATCTGCGGCTCGCCCACGACCATCGAGTCGAGGCTCGCCGCGACGCGGAAGGCGTGTTGCACCGCGTCGGCGCCTCGGTAGACGTAGAGGTGCGCGTCGATGGGCCCGCCCGCGCGCTCCTCGAGCCAGCGCGCGACGGCGCGCTCGTCGCCCTCGCCCGCGTACACCTCCACCCGGTTGCAGGTGCTCAGGAGCACGACCTCGCGGAGCGACGCCTCCTTGCCGAGCGCGAGCGCGGTGGGGCCGACCGACTTCTCCTCGACCGCGAGCTTCTCGCGCAGCTCGACCGGAGAGGTCTTGTGGCTCACGCCGATCACGAAGACGTCGGTCACGCGCCGCCCCCGATCGAGTCGCGCAAGAGGTAGCCGGCGAGGACCGCGAGCGTGCTGACGAAGCCGAGCATCGTCCCGATCGCCGCCTTGCGCCCGCGCCAGCCCGCCGCGACGCGCAGCAGGAGCACGCCCGCGAAGAGCAGCCACGCGAGGAGGCCGAAGCCCTGCGTCGCAGAGAGCCCCAACGACCCTTGCACGATCCACATCGTGCCGGTGACCACTCCGACGGTGAGGAGGGGGAAGCCGACGAGCACCGCGCGGAGCCCGAGGCGATCGAGCACGTCGAGCGCGGGCAGGCGCTGGAAGATCCCGCCGAGCTTCTTCTGCCGGAGCTGTCGCTCCTGGATCACGTACGCGAGCGCGAACGCGAACGCGAACGCGAACGCGGCCAAGCCGAGCACGTTCACGCCCACGTGCAGCGGGAGCAGCGCCGAGCGCACGCCCTCGGGGACCGCGGGCACGTCGCTCTGGCGCAGCGCGGCGCCGAGGAAGAGGAGCAGCGTGACCGGGGTGATGAACGCGCCGAGCACGCGCAGGCGATCGCGCGAGCGCGCGGTGAAGAGGAACACGACGACCACGACGAGCGACATCACGGCGAGGGCCTGGTGGATGTCCGACGCGGGCACGTGGCCGAGCTCGGCCCAGCCCACGCCCATGAACGCGCCTTGGCTCAGCGCGGCGACCGCGAGGAGGCGCGCCGCCCACGCGGCGACGGCCTGGGTGCCCTTCGCGAGGTGCTGGAGATAGAGGCCCGCGGCCACCGCGTAGAGGAGGGCCGTCAGCCGCATCAGCGTCGTGAGGAGCATGGGCGGCCTACTTCGTTCGCAGGAAGCGGGCGAGCAGATCGAGCTCGCCCGAGCTCGTCTTCTCGCCGATCGCGGCCCGGGTCGCCGCGTCGAGGCTCGATCCCGTGATCAGCGCCTCGTCGGGCAGCGGCGTCCCCGCGAAGCCCTCCACGCAGGTGTACGCGTTCTCGCCGAGCACCACCGAGTCCGCATAGTGCTCGGCGCCGAGCGCGGCCAGCTGCTCGAGGTCGTGCACCTTGCCCACGAGCCCGTGCACGTCGGACGCCCCGGTGACCTCGGCCTTGAAGAGCACGGCGGTGGTGAGCTGGAAGCGCTGGTTCTCGGGGCGCGTGATCATCACCTCGCCGTCCACCTCGACGCGATCCTCCGAGAGCCAGAGGTCCAGCATGGCCTGCGGGACGAAGAGGCGGTTCTTGCCCACGCCCGCAGCGTACCCCGAGCGCCCGCGATTGACACCGGCGTCGGTGGTCTCTACTACTTGCTCGCTCGTCCCAAGCCTGGAGAAGGTACATGGCAGGTAAGAACGTCATCGCCGTCAACGACCTGAACTTCGACACGGAGGTCGTGAACAGCGATCAGCCCGTGCTCGTCGACTTCACCGCGACGTGGTGCGGGCCCTGCCGTCAGATCGCGCCGCTGGTCGACCAGCTCGCCGACGAGTACCAGGGCCGCGCGAAGGTGGCGAAGCTCGACATCGACGAGAGCCCCGAGACCGCGCGCCGCTTCCAGATCCGCGGCGTCCCGACGATCCTCGTGTTCAAGGGTGGCCAGGTGGTCGCGCAGCAGGTCGGGCTCGCGCCCAAGACGGTGCTCGCGAACAAGATCGAGGGCGCGCTCTAGGGCTCAGTCGGGCGTGGCGGCGCCGCCCTGGCGCAGCTGCTCGAGCATCCGATCCAGCTCGCGCGCGCGCGCGGCCTCGGCGCGTCGCTGCCCGGCGATCAGAAAGCCCACGCCCACGATCGCGACCGCGATCAGGAGCGCGATCACCACGATGATCACCCCCGCGCTCCGCCGCTTCGTCGGCGGCGGCGCGTAGCGGCGATGCTTGGCTTCGACGATCGCCGTGCCCTCCTCGTGTTGCTCGAAGCCGGCCATCGAGGCGCCGGCCGGCGCGGCGGCCGGCGGAGGCGTCGCCATCGGGGTCGGGGCGACGCGCAGCTCGG
>JAYRVK010000902.1:0-4346 GCA_041918555.1 Sandaracinaceae bacterium | reverse complement strand
CGTCGTCGACGTCGAGCGCGGCGTCCCCCCCTGCGGCGATCGCCGGTCCCTGCTCCCACGCGAAGAGCAGCGACGTGCTCGGCCAGATCACCCCGACGAGCAGCGGCCGGTACGGCCGGGTCGGCGCGAGCCCCAGCTCGGCGCGAAGGCCCGCGTAGCCGCGCGCGAAGTGCCGATACCGGTTCAGCGCGACCTCCCACTCGTTGTTCCACCCGTGGCTGAAGAAGTAGAGGTCGGTGAGGCCCTCCGTCGCGAGCCGCTCGAGGAGGTGCGCCCGCGTCCGCGGCGACTCGCAGGTGCCCTCCTTCGAGAAGCGCAGCGCATAGAGCGGCACCGCCTCTCCGTTCGCGCTGGTGATCGTCTCGAGCGGCCCCAGTCCGTCGTCCGGCACGATGTCCCCCTCGTGAGCGCTCGACGATACCGGGTTAGCGGCGCCGAGAGAACGGCGTCGTCGAGGGACGAGGCGCTGGCGCGACCCGACCCTCGCGCACACTGCGACCATGGGGCGTGCGATCCTCTTCGTCGCCGCGTCGCTCGCGTCCGCGTGCGACGGCGGCGGGCCCGCGGGCGACGGCGCGGTCCCGCTCCTCGACGGCGCATCCCCCGACGGGATCGCGTGCCCCGCGCCGCCGGCCGCGCCGACGCTCGGGCCGTGCCCCGAGGGCTGGCGCGAAGCGGCGGCCGACGGGATCACGGCGTGCGAGCCGTGGCCCGAGACGGGGCCGCCCGCGTGCGTGCCGGGGACGATGGCGCTCCCCGGGGTGCCGGGCTGCGCGCCGCTCGGCGCCGCGTGCCCGAGCGGCGATCTGCCCGAAGAGCCGCCGACCGGCGGACCGTTCGTGTACGTGCTCGCCGGCACGAGCGGCGGCGACGGAAGCCGCTTCGCGCCCTTCGCCACGATCGGCGAGGCGATGGACTTCGCGAGCCCCGGCAGCACGATCCTGATCGGGCGCGGCACCTACGACGAGGCCGTCACGCCGAAGGAGGGCGTGACGCTGAGGGGCCTGTGCCCGCGCCTCACCGTGCTCACGCGCACCGACGCGGGAGGCGCGGAGGCGATCGTCAACGTCGCGCGCGACGGGGTCACCCTGCGCGACCTCGCCTTGTCCGGCTCGTCCCGCTTCGGGATCGTCGCGCGCGCGGGGACCACGCACCTCGAGGGCGTGGTGATCGAGGATCTCGGCGCGCCCGGCATCGGCGCCGCCGACGCGGCCACGATCACGATCGCGAGCTCGGCGATCCGGCGCTGCGCGCACGGCCTCGAGATCATCGCGGGCGGCGCGGTCGAGCTCGAGGGGAGCGTCGTCGCGGACCACGCCGGACCGGGGATCGTCGCGATCGGCGGGACCGCGACGGTGCGCGGCGCGTGGCTCGCCGACAACCGCAACGCCGGCGAGCCGGGCTACGGCGCGCTCGCAGAGGACGGCGGCCTCGTGACGATCGAGGGCTCGGTGGTCAGCGGGAACGCAGACATCGGCCTCACCGCCGGGGTCGCGAGCGAGATCACGGCGCGTGACACGGTGATCGAGGACCAGGTGAGCGACCCCGGAGGGACGCGGGGTTCGGCGTGCAGGCCGACTCCGGCGGCGCGATCGTGCTCGAGCGCGTCACGCTCCGGCGCAACCGGATGGGCGCGGCCTTCCTACAGGGCGAGGGGACGACCCTCGACGGACAACACGTCTTGATCCTCGACACCCAGACGCGCGGCGACGGCCGCTTCGGCCGCGCGCTCGTCGTGCAGGACGGCGCCTCGGCGACCGTCGCGCGCGCCGTGCTCGCAGGGAACCGGGACGTCGCGGTGCTGCTGTCGGGGAGCGACGGCCTCGCGTCGCTGCGCCTCGAGGACGTCGAGGTGCGCGACACCATGCCGCAAGGGGACGGGGAGGGCGGCCGGGGGATCACCGCGCAGAACGAGGCGCGCCTCGAGCTCGAGCGCGTGCGCGTGCGCGACTGCCTGGGCGGGCCGGCGCTGCGCGCCGGCCTGGCCTCGACCGATTTATCGACACTCTCTGAGTCACCAGCCGAGCTGGGCGCGGAGCGCCGCGACGAGATCCTCGGCGAGGAGGGCCTGCGTCTCGTCGCCGGGGTGGTAGTCGCAGCCCCAGTCCGCGAAGCCGTCGAGGGGGATCCAGCGCACGCGCGCGTCGCCCGCAGCCCCGCGCATCGCGATCGCGCTCGCGATGTAGCTCTCCGCGCGATCGCCGTCGCCGCCGCCGAGCGGCGGACCGATCGTGCAGAAGATCATCGCGCCGGGATGCTGCGCCCGGATCTGCTCGAGGAGCCCCACGTACGCGGGGACGAACTGCTCTTCGGTGGGATCGCCGCCGGTGCTGAAGTCGTTCGAGCCGAGGTTCACCACGACCGCGTCGACCTCGCGGATCGTGCCGGTCGACCCATCCTCGTCGGCGATCACGCGGCCGTAGATCTCCGGCATCGGCTCCCACGTGTCGGTGTCGTAGTTGAAGATCACGCCCTTGCCCGACCACGCGACGGTGCTCAGCTCCGCGCCGAGCGCGCGCGCCGCCACCGCGCCGTAGGTGAGGAAGTGGTTCTCGGTGTCCGCGCTGAAGTTGCAAAACTCATTGTCACCATCGACGCCGTAGCCCGCGCTGATCGAGTCGCCGACGATCTCGATCGAGCGCGTGGGCGGCGGCACCGCGAGGAGCTCGCCGTCGACCTCGACGCCACTGATCACCGTCGCGCCGAACGAGCCCTCCGTGCGCCGATGGAGCTCGACGGTGTGCTCGCCGTCCGCGAGCCCGCTCGCGAGCTCGTACGTGCCCGAGGCGCCGCTCACCGCGAGGGTCGGCTGGACCTCGCCGTCGACGATCACCGTGAAGAACCGCCCAGTACCGTTCATCGTCACGCGCGCGCCGCTGCCGCGGAAGCGAACGACCAGGCCGCTCCCCGACCACGACATGCGCACCGCGGACGGGTCCGACGCGTCGTGCCGGCCGATCCAGCGCGGGCCCGGCTCGGGGGGCGGACCTGCGTCGGTGTCGCCGGCGTCGTCGCGCGTCGTTCCGGCGTCGCGCGCGCCGGCGTCGACCTCGCCCGCGTCGACGCGCACGTCGCCCGCGTCGAGGCCAGCGGCGTCGAGGCCTCCGGCGTCGGCGCCGCCGCCTCCGTCGCAGGCCGCGGCGAGGAAGGAGAGGACGAGGAGGGGGGTCCGGTGGCTCATGATCAGTCCTCGCATGCCGTGCGCAGGCGGTCGACGCAGTCGTCCCACGCTCGCGTCTCGGTCGCGCAGCTCGCGAGCGGGGCGTTGTTGCACTCCGTCGCGTTGCAGCAGTTCGGGAAGGCGGTCTCGCAGAGGATCCTCGCCTCGTACTCGGCGTCGCAGCTGTCGCTGCGGCACCCGAAGTCGAAATTCGAGCGGCACGCGTCGGCGCTCACACCGGGCACGAGGTTCGGGTACTCGGCGGGGCACGTGGCGCTCGCCCAGTCCGCGCAGAGCGCGCCGGTGTCGGGACCGCACGCGCAGAGGCACACGGCGAACGAGAGCGCGACGGCCCGTTGCATGGGGCAATCCTACCTCAGCCGGCGGCGAGCTGCG
Source organism: Sandaracinaceae bacterium (assembly GCA_041918555.1). Taxonomy (GTDB): domain Bacteria; phylum Myxococcota_A; class Polyangia; order Polyangiales; family Sandaracinaceae; genus JACKEC01. The sequence goes on along the minus strand of JAYRVK010000902.1, from coordinate 790 downwards.
GGCGACCCTCTGCGAGAAGCCGAGAACACCCGCTGGCGGGGCCGACGGGGGCTCGATACCCTCGGGGCGCGTGCCCGAGGACCCCGAGAAGGACGACGACGAGGAGCAGCCGGAGCTCTTCATGCCGCGCGACCCGAGCCTGCCCGCGACGCAGATCCTCGAGACCCCGGAGACGCGCGACGAGGCGCCGCCCGACGCGGGGCTCGACTTCGACGAGCCGACGCAGCCGCAGCTGTTCCCCTCGGAGGAGCGGACCCTCGACGAGCCGATGCACCCGCCCGACGACGCGCAGTGGGAGCAGGACCTCGAGACCGCCGTCGACGACCCGAGCGAGGATCCCTGAGCGCGCGGCGCCTCGCGATCGCGAGCACGTGGGACGGCTCGCCGATCGAGCCCGAGGAGCAGGCGGTGCTGCTCGTCGAGCGCGTGGACGCGGGGCTCGCGATCCGCGTCGAGGCCCCCTTCCACGGCGACGCGCCGCCGCCCGCGCCGCCCGGGCCGACGCCCGGGCTTTGGGCCTACGAGGTCGTGGAGCTCTTCGTCGCGGGGCCGGGCCACGACTACCTCGAGATCGAGCTCGGCCCGCACGGCCACCACCTGGTCCTGTGGCTCGAGGGGGTGCGCAACCCCGTCTCCGAGCGCCTCCCGCTCGAGCTCGAGGTCGAGCGGTCGGGCGCGCGCTGGCTTGCCACGGCGCGGACCGGACCGCAAGTTCCCTTGCCCGATGCACCGTGGCGCCTCAACGCGTACGCGATCCACGGAGGCCCCGGGGCGCGCCGCTGGCTCGCCT
>JAYRVK010000901.1:0-1703 GCA_041918555.1 Sandaracinaceae bacterium | reverse complement strand
GGTGTGGCGAGACGGAGCGCGCAACCACTGGGAGGTTGCACCGCGCCACATCAATCTCCACGAGACCCGCGGGAACCGCCGCCGCCGCCGTGAGCGGAATCCAACCTTCGATGGGCGGCTGGAGATCGCGCTCTGGGTCGCACCAGCCACCCCGACCCGAAATGGCTGCTGGGTCATGCACGCGGAGCGCGCGTATGAGGTCGTGTATCGGGTCTACAATCGAACCGGGGTCCACGCGCGCGTGCGGATCGACGGCCGCACGCTCGGGGCTCCACGGGTCGACCAGGTTCGTACGATCGCTGCAGGAGGGTTCGTCGAGGTGGACATGACCACGACCCCCGCAGAGGGCGAGTGCGCGGGTCCCGAGCACTGCCATCACCTCGGCGTCGCCTTCGAGGCGGGCGGACCGTGGATCGACGCGATCAGCCGTGCCGTCGAGGTTCAGCCGGCCTCCGGATCGGCCGAGCTCGGCCACTGACTCCGTCTCCGCTCTACGGAGGCTGCGAGGGAGGCACGTGCGAGCCGACGGCCACCTGCCGCTTTTCCTGCCGGGGAGGAGCCTGCACGCAGGGATGCAGCCGGGTCCCCGAGCAGCCCGGCATGATCGTGGGTACGTGCGACGCGACCTGCGAGGGCGGCGACTGCATGCAGTACTGCGAGAGCCCGCCCGAGCACGCCGCGAGCTGCACGCAGTCGTGCGAAGGTGGAGGGTGCATGGCTCCCTGAGGCCAGCAAGTCGAGTGGACACCCCCCAGCGCGCGCCGCGGGGCGTCACGCCTCGCGGGAGTCCGACGAGGTCTGGCGCGGACGGAGGTCGCGGAGGGTCGGCGCGGTCACGCCGTTCGCGATCGGAGCAGCGGCACCTCGCTCGGCGGCGTCGCTCGACGGCGCCGGCCGCGGCACCTCGCGACCGCGCCGCGCCTTCTGGATCGCGCGCCGCGACAGCCCGAGCAGCGCGCTCGCGCGAGCGACGTTTCCGTCGCAGCGAGCGAGCGCCTCCTCGTGCGCCACCGTCCGCACCTCGTCGAACAGCGCGGGCAGCGGCGTCGCGCCGACGAGCCGGCGCACGTGGGGCGCGAGGTCCATCGGCGCGGCCGCCTCGGCCAACGCCTCGACGCTCGCGGGCAGCTCGCCCTGCGAGACGTACCCGGCCACGCCGTGCCGGAAGAGCCGGAACGCGAGCTCCGGCGTCACCCCGTCGCCGGTGGCCAGCACCGCCGGAATGGGCGAGCGCCGCGCCGCGTGGGCCGCGACGGCGAGGGCGGAGTCCGCGCCGACGCCGGCGTCCAGCAACACGACTTGCACTCGTTCACGGTCGAGCGCGGCCATCGCCGTGGCCTGCGATCCAGCCGTCAGCACCCGGCATGCGGTTTGCCCCCCCCCCATTTTTCTCAGGGCGGAGAGCGAGGTAGTGGTCCTTCCAGCGGCGTCGCGCGCGCGGATCGGCGGCGACGATGAGCAGCGTGGTCATGACGCAGAGCACAGCACGGCTCGCGGCGTGGCGTCTCGCCCTCGGCCGCGCCCCGTAACCGCTTCGAAAAGCGCAGCCCACGCTCGGGGACGTCGGAGCGACCCCCACGCGACGTGCCAGGGCGGCGCCGCGCGCGTTCGCCGCGCGCCGCGTCGCCAGATGCGGATGCGAACTCGGTTCGCGCACGGAGGTTCCGTATCGACGAGCGCGCGCGAGCTCGCCGAAGGTCTCG
>JAYRVK010000900.1:0-6697 GCA_041918555.1 Sandaracinaceae bacterium | reverse complement strand
GTCGCTCACCCTGGATCCCGCGGATCCCGCGCTCCCGTCGGGCCTGCCGTACTTCATGCTCGGCAAGACCGGCCTCGTCGGCCAGCTCGGCGCGCGCTACCTGACCGTCCAGCGCACCTACGATCTCGTGCAGGTGTGGCGCGCGCGCGTCGGCGCCGACACCGCGCACGACGACGTCTACGGCGCGGCGCAGGAGGCGTGGCTCACGGAGGCGATCGGGAGCTCCGACGCGACGTGGCGCTTCGTCGGGAGCTCGGTCCAGAACACCTCGATGGTCCTCGATCTGAGCCCCTTCGCGGGCGGCCTCCCCGAGGGGCTCCCCCCCGAGCGCTTCTACCTCAACGTCGACCAGTGGGACGGCTTCCCCGAGCGGCGACGCCGCCTCCTCGACAGCGTGTACCGCCCGAACAATGCAATTCTACTTGCGGGCGACATCCACGGCGCGTACGCGAGCGATCTCGGCGCGGACGCGGACGGGAACCGCGCGATCGAGCTGACCACGGCCGCGATCTCGAGCGAGACGTTCCGCGGCCTGCTCTACCGCACCGGGAACGCCAACGCCTCGATCCGCGACAGCGGCCTCCTCGATCCGGTCACGAGCGCGATCGACGGCTTCATGATGAGCGCGTTCGCCCCGATGAAGCTCGCGCAGAGCGATCGGCACGGCGTGCTCGTGATCGAGGCGGGCGAGCTCGAGCTCGTCGCGACCTTCCACCTGTTGGCGCCCCTGCTCGTCGAGCAGAGCTTCTACGACGAGCCGAGCGCGCTCACCGAGCAGTGGGAGGTCCAGCGGTGGCGCGTCGGCAAGAGCGGCGGCAGGAACGGCGAGCTCGGCCCGGCCTGAAGCTCGGGCGCTAGACCCGCGGATCGTCGGGCCCGAGGACGAGGTCGCCGATCCGGATCCCGTCCTGCGCGACGACGAGGAACACGAGGTCGGGCCCGGGCCGCGCGCGGAACGAGTGCAGATCCTGGTGGGTGTTGACCACCACGTCCCCCGGTCGCCAGATCTCGCCGCGGTGGTCGACGCCCGAGCCCTGGATGATGAGCTGGGTCTCGACGCCGAGGTGCCCGTGCTCGGGGAACGGTACGCCCGCGGGCATGCGGACGAAGCCGGTGATCGCGTTCGCGACGCGCGGTCCGCCCGCGATGTCGTAGAGCTTCACGTCGGGGACGAGGCCCTGGTACCAGCTCTCGCCTCGCCCGATCCCATCGAGGAGCGCCTTGGCGCGATCCGCGTCGACGTCCAGCATTCCGGCCGCGCGCTCGATGAAGCGATCGAAGCGGCCGTCCAGCTCGGCCGAGACGAGCAGCCGGTCGCGGAGCGACGGCAGCGCGGGCGGGCCCTCGCGGCCCAGGGCCGTGACGAGGGCCGCGGCGTCGCCCGAGCGGAGCTCCGCGAGGAAGCGATCGACGAGATCGTCGTCCCAGTCAGTCATGGGATGGCTCCGACCAGGGTTCATGGCGACGGGGGTACGAGGCAAGTCGGGGCTCGGATCGGAGGCGCATCGATCATTCTCCTTCGCCGAGCTCCGCGCGGAGCTTCTTCATCGCGGCGTGGAGCCGCGACTTCACCGTCCCGATGGGGATCCCGAGCTCGTCGGCCATCTCGGAGCAGCTCAGCCCCGAGAAGTAGCCGAGCTCGAGGATCTGGCGCTGCTCGTCGGGGAGCGTCTTGAGCGCGAAGTGCACCCGCGCGGCGTCGATCGCGTCGGCCGCGGTCGCGGGCACGGCGCCTGCGATGCGCTCGAGGTGCTCGCCGGCCGGGGCGGTCCGGCTCCGCGCGGCGCTCTTGATGCGGTCCAAGCACCGGCTCCGCATGCGGAGCATCAGCCAGGTGCGCACCGAGCCCCGGGCGGGATCGTAGTCGCCGGCCCGCTTCCACGCCTCGAGGAACACGTCGTGGAGGAGCTCCTCGGCCTCGCCTCGATCCCGCAGGAGCTGGAGCCCGAGGCCGAGCATCGGCGAGCCGTGCCGGTCGTAGAGGGTCGCGAGGGCCCCGCGCTCGCCACGGGCGACCGCGACGACCAGGTCGACGTCTTCGACGGAGTCCCCCACGGCTCGCGAGTATCCCCGGGATGGCGCGCGGCATCAACGAACGGGAGCTAGAACTCGACCGGCGGCGGGGGCTCCTCGCTCTTGGCCGGCGACGGCTCCTCTTTCGGGGACTCGGGCTCGGCGGGCGCGGCGGCCGCGGGCGGCGTCTCCGCCGGGCCGTGCCGCGCGACCCGCCACGTCAGGAGGCCCAGGACGAGGATCGCCAGGATCAGCACGCCCCACACCGCCCACGCGTGCGCTCCATCGGCGGCCCACCACGCGGGGGGCGTGAACGCGGGGTTGGCGCGCGCCTCGCCGACCTCGGCGTCCACCGCGCGCACCGCGAGGATGAGCTCGCGCGCCTGCTCGATCTCGTAGCGCGGCGCCTCGGCCTCGGGATCGCCGGCGAGGACCCGGTACTCGCCGTTCGGCGCCGCGAGGTAGAGGGTCGGGCTCGTCACCCACCCGCGCACCGTCCCGAGCTCGAGCGGCGCGTCGCTCCCATCGGTCACGAGCAGCTCGAGCCGCTCGACCCGACGCGCCGTCCACGCGACCGCGATCGGCAGGACGTCGTTCGGCTCCCGCTCGAGGCGACCCGCGGTGAGCTCCACGCGCCGCCCGTTCGCGTCGATCCCGTAGAGCGTGAAGTCGCGCGACACGTAGGGCGCGTCGGTCGAGAGCTCGAGGCGCTCGAGCGTGGCCCACGCGACCGGGAGCGACAGCGTGTGGCGCGTGGTCCCCTCCTCCGGGCCGGGCGCCGCCGAGACCTCGAGGGCGATCGGGTCGGCGGCGTCCGCGCCGCGGAGGTACGGCCACTGCGCGCCGTCGGCCCCGACGATCCGCACGTCGCGGAGATCGCTACGGGCCGCCGCGAGCACGCTCGCGGGGAGCCGCACGCGGCTCAGCCCCTCGGCCGCGTCCGCCACCGTGAGCGCCGCGACCTCGCGGTACCGCGCCGCCTCGGGCGCCGAGCCGGCGCGCATCGCGAACTGGAGCGCGGGGCCGTCGTCGAAGCGCGGGTTGTCGGCGGGCTCCCCGAGCGTCGCCTCGGGGAGCGTCCCCGCGAGGATCCGGTCGCCCAGGCGCGTCCCGAGCAGGCGCTGGAGGTCGTAGCGCGCCGGCTGCGCCCGGCCCCCACCGAACCGGAGCCACACCGGTCGGCCCTCCGACGAGAACACCAACGCAGGCCGGCGCACGTCGGCCTCGAAGGTCAGGCCGTCGAGCGTCGGGCTGTCCCCGTCCTCGATCTCGATCCGCAGCGCCTCGCCGATCGCGCGCTCGAGCTCGACCTCCACCCGCTCCGCGCCCGGGATCTCGCGCACCCGGAACACGACGCCGAGCCCCACCTCGCGCGGCGGCTCGCCAGGCCGCAGGTCGAACACGCGCACCTCGCGATCGAAGTGCCCCGCGGGCGTGACGAGGCGCAGCCGATCCGGGACGAGGCCCGACGGACGCTCGAGCTCGATCACCGTGCGCGTCCCGTCGCGCCGGCGCGCCCGCTCGGTCAGCGGCAGCGTGAGCACCGGCGCGGTGCGCGGCTCGCGCGTCACGACGAGGCTCGCGGTCGGCTCGAGGTAGCCGCCCTCCCCCGCGATCTGGACCTCGAGCTGCGAGGTCGCGGCGATCGCCGGGAGCTCGATCGAGCGGCGCTCGCGCACCGGCGCGGGGAGCCGGAAGACCGTCCCGCGCGCGATCTCCGTGCGCGTCTCGCCGGCGAGCTCGTAGACGACCACGTCGCGCACGAAGCGCGGCGAGGCGGCGTCGAGCTCGAGGCGCCAGCGCCCCTCCGGCGGGCTCGGCGGCGGCGTCAAGACGAGGTGCTCGCGATAGATGGCCACGAGCGACGCGCCCGCCTCGACGCGGCGCTCCACCGCCGTCGGGGTGACCGCGAAGACGGAGTCCTCCGCGGGGCCGACGCGCCCGCTCTCGACGAGGTACGGCTGGCCGACCCCCGAGGCGTCCTGGATCCGGAGATCCGAGAGATCGCCGCGGCAGCGCTCGAGCACGCCCGCGGTGAGCGGGAGGCGGACGAGGCCGGTCGCGTCCGGGAGCTCGATCGCCGCCTCGTACGGGAAGAGGCGCGCGGGATCGTGGGGGGCCTGCGCGCTCGCGAGCGAGCCCGCGAGCAGCACGAACAGGAACGGGAGGATGGTTGCACGCTTCACGGCTTCACCTCTTCCTTGCGCGCGCTGCGGAACACGAACCGCTGGTAGGCGAGCGAGATCACGATGAGCGAGATCGCGAGCCCCGCGAGCGAGGCGACGCGGTAGAGGTCCGCGAGCTGGGCGAGGTCGTAGAGGAACACCTTGGCCAGCGTCAGCAGGATCAGGAGCAGGCTCGTGACGCGGAGCGCGGTGCTCTGGCGCCACATGCCGAGCGCGAGGAGGCCGATCGCGTAGAGCGCCCACGCGATCGAGATGGTCAGATCGCGCGCCGGTAGCCGATCGGTCGGGATGGTCAGCTCCTCGCCAGTCGCGAACCAATCGAAGATCGTGAGGTTGATCCACGCGAAGACGACGGCGATGGCCGCGGCCGCCGCGAGGGCCGCGAGGGGCGACGCGCCCTCGGGGAGCATCTCGCGCTCGAGGCTCCGCAGGCGCTGCCCCTCCACCACGCGCATGAGCAGCCACACGCCGATGAAGCACGCGGCCGGCACGAGGTACGTGTACGTCAGCCAGTTGAGGATCCGGAGATCCGCGCGCTCGTAGTAGCCGAGCACGTACGGGTTCGCGATCAGGCGCACGCAGACCGCGACGCCGAGCGCCAGGACGATGTACTTGAGCCCCGCGTGATCGAGCCGGCGCCACAGCACCGCGAGCGCGAGCGCCTCGAGCGCCCAGCCGATGCTCAGCCACTCGTTCTCGAGCTGGAGCGGGATCGCGAGCGTCACGAAGCCCGCCGCGCTCGCGGTCAGCCACACGAGCGCGACCTTGCGCGCCTCGCCGGCCTCCGGGCCGCGCACGCGCACGGCGTACGCCGCGCCGACGGAGACCACCGCGAGCGCGACCGCGAGCGCCCCGATCGTGCTCGGCCCGAGCACGTCGAGGTACACGTGCCGCAGCGCGAAGAAGTTCGCCGGACCGACGAGCGCGGCGGTGCGCCACGCCCAGGGCTGATCGCGCAGGGCCTTGGGCGAGAGCGCGGGGAAGATCGCGAAGAGGAGGACGCTCACGCCGAGGATCGCGAGCTCCGCGATCGAGTACGGCCCCTCGTGCCGGCGGCCGACGTAGAGGAGGTGCGCGAACGCCGTGATCGCGGCCGCGACCGCGAGCCAGCCCGCCGAGCCGCGGCGCGCGGCGGCGAGGAGCGCGAGCACCGCGAGCCCGAGCGTCGCGGCGTAGAACGCCCACACCGGGATCGCGTCGAGCTCGTCGACGGAGGCGACGAACGGCAGCGCGATCACCGCGAGGAGCGCCGCGGCGTGGTCGCCCCAGCGGCGCGCCTCGTCGGTGCGGAACGGGAGGAGCCCCGCGAGCTGCGCGAGGACCGCCGCCGCGACGAGGCAGCCCAGGTGCACGCCCGGATCGGGCTGGCCGTCCTTGCCCGCGAGCGCGGCGAGCGCGAGGCCGAGGCCGAGCGCGATCAGCGCGGCGGCCCCGAGCTGGAGCGGCACGACCCTCATCAGGGTAGAGGCGCGGTACGCCGCGAGCCCCGACGCCGCCCACAGCGCGAGCCACGGCCACGGGCCCGCGGCCTCGACGAGGGGCGCGCCGAGCGCCGCGAACGCGAGCACCGTCAGCGCGAACGCGCCCGCGGCGACCGCGAGATCGCGCCGCTCGGAGTCGAGGCGACGCGCGATCTCGGCGAAGACCCCGAACACCACGAGGAGCCCGAGCGCGATCCCGATCGGCTGCCACGTCGCGAGCGCGGTCTCGGGGGGATGGCTGAGGCCGCGCCCGAACAGCGCGACCGCGCTCGAGAGCGCCGCCGCCGTGGGGAGCACCGGCGCGCGGTGCCGGAGCCCGACGAAGCACGCCGCTGCACACAGCAAGAGGAGTTGCACGGCGGTGACCGCGAACGTCTCGCCGAGGTCGACGCGGATCGCGAGCGGGATCGTGAAGAGGAGCGGCACGAGGACGCCCGCGCTCCGCGTCAGGCGCCACAAGAGGCTCTCTTCGACCTCCGCTTCGCCCTCGCTCGGCGCGAGGCGCGGCAGGGCGCCGAACAGGATCGCGAAGACGACCGCGATCACCACCCCGAGGATCAGGCGCGGCTCGTCCAACCGCGCGATCAGCCAGCCCTGCTGGTAGAGCGCGGTCGCGAGGAGGCAGAGCGAGGCGAGCCACGCCCACCGGCGGCGGTACGCGACCCAGAGCATCGCCGCGTCGAGCAGCAGCAGGTAGCCGAACAGCGGGATCGGGCGATCCTCGCCGGTGCTCAGCGCGAGCGGCGTCACGAACCCACCGCAGAGGCCGAGCAGCGCGACCGGGATCGACTCGCGCTTGAGCGCGAGGGCCACGCAGGCCGCGGTCGTCGCCACCATCAGGATGCCGGCGGCCCACGTGGGATAGAGCGAGTAGAGCGCCGTCCCCGCCCAGAAGGCGAGGTAGAGGATCGCGATGCCCGCGCCGGCCATCCAGCTGGCGAGCACCGGGTGCGTGCGGCGCAGCCGCAGCTCGGAGACCCCGAGGCACGCGAGGCCCACGAGCGTCCCCGCGACCAT
>JAYRVK010000899.1:0-9706 GCA_041918555.1 Sandaracinaceae bacterium | reverse complement strand
CGGACCTGAAGAGAAGGTGCTCTTGTGGGCGGCCCGAGAGTCCGGTCTCCATCCCCTGTTCGGGGCTCTGTCCTTTCGGACGCGCGATCTCGTGTACGGGACCGTGACCCCGCGATCGGCGTCTCAATCCCCTGTTCGGGGCTCGGTCCTTTCGGACGTGTTCGAGTGATCTCGAATCTCGAAGAACTCACCAGCGAGTCTCAATCCCCTGTTCGGGGCTCGGTCCTTTCGGACGAACAGCAGACCCAGAACCAGGCCCACCAGGCCACCCGTCTCAATCCCCTGTTCGGGGCTCGGTCCTTTCGGACGGGGAGTGTCATGGTCAACCTCACCCCCCACGAGGTCGTGTCTCAATCCCCTGTTCGGGGCTCGGTCCTTTCGGACTGCCGACAGCGCCGGCCGTGATCCGGCGCCCTGCGACAGGTCTCAATCCCCTGTTCGGGGCTCGGTCCTTTCGGACCCCTGCTCCTCGTACCCTCCTGATTCCGCGCGCTTGCGCCCCCGGTTGCGACGGTCCGTGCCCCGGGGGGAGCACCGGCCGTGACACCGGGGGCGGGCGCGAGGAAGTCCTTCATGATCTCGCTCAGTTGTCATCGCGACGGTCTCACGAGGCGCGGAGGCCGACCTCCTCGTAGCCTCGTGCAATCCCGATTCGGTTGTCAATCACGGGGCGGTACGAGGTCGCCGACGATCTCGAACGACGGCGCCGGCTCGAGGAGTCCGACGCCGCAGCCGACGTGCTCCAGGCGCTGGAGGCAGGCGGCGCAGAGGCGATAGTACCGGAGGTCGTCCTCGGTGGGATCGATGATGCCCTCGAGCTCACTCCGGAGGCGGAGATACGCCGCACGGTTGAGGTCGCGCGCCTCGAACACGGACTTCTGGACTCGCTCGGCACGGGCGAGCAGGACCTTGACCGCTTGGATGCGTCGAGCGTCGCTGGCGATGTCGAAGACGATGAGGACGCGCATCGGCTCACCGCATGCGGTACGGCTCGTACGCTCCGTCCCCGAGGACGTGCCGAGCGTACGCGCGCGCCTGGTGCTCGACGATCTGGCGCCACGCGAGCTTGAGGCCCAGCGGCTCGTACGCCGTCCGGCGCTCCATCCGGCGCTCGAACAGCGTGACGAGCCAGCGCACCGTGGCGGGCGGGAGCACGACCGGCTCACCCGGGCCGGCGTCCTCGAAGTCGGTCTTCGCGAACGCGCGGTGGTTGATCGCGGAGACCACGAGGGCGTCGACGATCGGCGCGCGGAGCTCCTCGACCAGATCGCACGCGAGCGAGGGGCGGCCGGCGAGGGGCGCGTGGAGGGTGCCGAGCCACGGGTCGAGGCCCACGGTGCGGATCGCGCCCTCGACCACGTTGAACAAGAGGGTGTATCCGAGCGAGAGCAGGGCGTTGACGGGGTCGAGCGGGGGTCGGCGGGTTCGGCCCTCGAACGTGAAGTCGTCGTTGCGGAGGAGCTCGCCGAACACTCGGAAGTAGGCCGCGGCCGCTGCGCCCTCGCACCCCCGGGCCTCGTCGAGGGTCTCGGCGAGCTCGGTCCGGGCCGCCGCGGCGAGGAGCGCACGGATGGCCGCGTCGAGCGCGTCCGTGCCGCCGTGCCGGCGTACGTGGCGCTGAAGCATCGCGCGCTGGTTGTGCGTCTTGCCGATCACGATCCGCTTCGCGAGGGCGAGCGTCGCCGGCTCGTCGCGGTGCAAGTCGTACTGTCGGAGGCGCAGCCGCACGTTCGAGGACGCGCCGCCGACGATGCGGCCGCGATAGCGACCGGCGTGGCTGAGGAGCACGGTCTCGACGCCGCGATCGACCAGGGTGCCGAGGACGGCGGGGGTCAGCGTGACGTTGCCCATCAGCACGAGGTCCGCAATCTCGGCGAAGGGGATCTCGGCGAGCTTCTGCTTCCGAGACCAGACGACGAGCCGCTCGCCGCTGCGCCGCACGACGGCGCCGGCGCTCGTGACGTAGACGGTGCGGGGCGCGGTCACGGGCGCTCGGTGGGACGCTGCGGGGCCTCGAGCTGCCGGAGGCGTTCGTCGAGGCGCTCGAGGCGGAGCGCGAGGTCTTCGTAGGCGTCGGGCGCGAGGGCGTCGGACGGCTCGAGCCACTGTGCGAACGGCGCGTGACGCGGGCGCTCCGCGGGGACCACGCCGACCGCGAGGAGCGCGGGCGTGGCGTAGGGCGAGGCCGCCGCGTCCGCCGGACACCCGCGGCAGGCGACGCCCGCGGTCGCGCCGAGCTCGCGCAGGCGACGGCAACCGACGGGCGAGGGCAGGCCCGTGCGCACGCGGTGGAGCTCCTTCATGGGGGCCTGCGCGGCGCCGAGGACCTCGATCGCGAGGGCGGGCGCGGCGCTGACGAGGCCCAGGCTGTAGATGAGCGCGCGCGCCTCGTCGGGGTGCAGCGCGCGGTCGCGGTAGGCGCGGTCGACGAGCGACGCGAGCACGGCGCAGCCGTCGATCATGCGCAGCGCGGCCTCGCGCGCGGGGCGGCCCTCGGGCACCTGGCGGAGCGCGGCGGCGAGGCCGCGCGGGCTCGTCGCGGTCGGCAACGGCGGCGCCGTCTCGGTCGGGTCGGCGGCCCTGGGCAGCACCACGAGGCGGCGGCCGACCACCTCGTCGACGAGGCGCGGCTCGACCGCGCGCACGCGCGCGAGGCCGACGCGGAGATCGTCGATCGGCGCGAGCCGCTCGTCGAGCAGCCGGCACGGCCGCATGGTCACCTGATGCAGACCGCACGGAAGCTTGACGAGTGACGAGAGCCCGCGCGCGCCGGGCGCGTCCTGCTTGGGGAAGAGCTCCACGGACACGTCGGGCGGAGGTGGGCCGACCGCGTCGAGGATCCGGCCGAGCAGGGCGCGCCCGGCCCGCGCGGGGCGGCGGGGCTCGAAGAAGACCCAGAGGTGGAGGCCGCGGCGCCCGCTGTCGGACGCGAACAGCGGGACCCCGAGCTGGCCGGCGTGGTCGAGCACGCGCAGCGCGAAGGCGCGCAGGGCGGGATGCCGCACGGCCGAGCCGGGGCCGCGGGCGGCCTCGAGCTCGGCGAGCGCGGAGGCGCCGAGGTCGAGGTCGATCACGCCGAACGAGACCGTGGCGTCGGGCCAGAGGAGGTACTGGCCCATCGTTTGGCGGCCCTCGAGGTGGGCGCGCACGACCTCCGGGCGCACCGGCTCGCGCACGGGCCGATACCCGCCGCGGCGGCGCCGCGCGTCGAACCACTGGCGCGCATACAGGTCGGGCCGGCCGCCGAACCAGCGCTGGAACGCGGTGATCAGGTCGGCGTCGGCCGGGCCCGCGGCGCGCACGAGCTCCGCGCGGTCGAGCTCGTCCTCTTCGGCGTCGAGCTCGCTCGCGGGCGGCGTTGCGAGCGGGCCGATCGCTTCGAGCGCGGCCTCGTCGGTCGCGCCGGCCTCCACGAGCAGGAGCTGCCATCGTCGCCGATCCGGCTCGCGGGCGGGCGGCGCGATCGCGAGCAGGCTCCGCCGCGCGGCCTCGAGATCGCCCCGCGCGAGCGCGTCCGCAGCCTCACGGAGCGCGTCGCTCATCCGTGCTCCCTCTTCCCGTCGGGCGCGGGGCGTGGAGCGACCTTCGCGAGGGGCGCGAGGGTCTTCTCGGCGAGCTCGGGCTTGCCGCGCTCGCGGTATACGCGCGCGAGCGCCTCGATCGCGGGCCGGTGGTCCTTGGACCAGCGTCGCCGCGCGAACTCGATCGCCTTCTTGTAGGTGCGCTCGGCGCGGCGGTGGTCTCCGCGCTCGAGGTGCACGTCGGCGATACGCGTCCACGTGAGGTGCTTGCCGTGGCGGTCCTGCTCGACGGCGGCCTGCCAGCACGCGAGCGCCTCGTCGAGCCGGCCCGCGACGCGGTGCGAGTCCCCGAGGTGGCGCCAGATCCACGACGCGCGCCGCTCGGGGCGGAGGTGCGCCTCGATCCAGCGGCACGCGGCGTCGGGATCGCCACGGCGCAGCGCGACGTCCGCGAGTCGCACGTAGAGGTGCGCGCGCCGAGGCGGCCCCTTCGCATCGAGGGCGAGGCGGAACGCGCGCTCCGCGTGGTCGAGCTCCCCGGCGGCGAAGCAGGCGCGGCCCGCCATGTCGAAGCGGTGCACGGGCGCCAGGTGATCGCTCTTCGCGTCCGCGCGGATGCAGGCGAACGCGAGGCGTCGAGCGAGCGCCACTTGCCCGAGCCTCAGCGCGGAGCGCGCGCCGGCGTAGAGCGACTTAACGTACGCCCGCTCGAGATCGCCGCGCCGCTCGCGGGCGGCGGCGGGCAGCGCGCGGTAGTGCCCGATGGCGGCGAGGAACGCGCGCAGCGCGGGCTTGTCGTGGCAGTGCTCGACCTGCGCCTCGAAGACCCCGAGCCGGTAGAGGTCCTTGATCGAGTCGGGCCGCAGCTCGAGCGCGACGGCGATCCAGCGCCGGAACCCCTCGCGAGCCTCTTCGCGGTCGAGGGGCCGCGCGTCCTTGGGCACGTCGCGCCCGTCGGCGATCGCCGCGTCGTAATGGAGGTAGGCCAGCGCCGACGCGCGCCGCCACGTGCGCTCGAGCATGCAGGCCTCGCTCGCGAGCTTGATCGCTGCCCGGTGCCGGCGTACGCGACCGAGCGCGAACGCGATCTCGTCGGCCAACGGGAGGGAGGCCGGGGTGAGCGGGCTCGGGAGCTCCGGCGCGAGGGCGCGGATCGCGTCCCAGTCGTTGCGCTTCTTGAGCTCGCGGATGCGGCCGAAGTGGTGTGCGGGAGTGCGGGCGGCGTCGCTCATGCCTCGATCGACGCGCGGGCGCGGGGGGTCTGACGTGCGACGCACGATCCAGGCGACACATCCCGCGGAGGTTCGCTACTCTCCGGTGGCCATGGGGAAGGCCGACGAGTGGCGTCGAGTACGCGACGCGATTCGGGAGACGGGTGGGATCGATCGCAGCCCGCACGTCGCGAAGCTCTACGCACTCGCGGTGGCCGATGCGCAGCTCGCGCAGAAGAAGGGAGTCGCGTCTGAGGAAACGGACGACCTCGTGCACGACGTCTTGGCGGGGTGCTTGTCCGAGATCTTGGAGAAGGCCAGTCCGCGAGCGTTCTTCCTCACCGCGCTGCGGAATCGAGCCACAGATGCTCACCGAAAGCGTCAACGGCGGCCCGAGGCTTCGCTCGATCTCGTTCGAGAGCCGGCGGTGGCGTCGTCGGTCGATGCCCGTCGGGAGCTTCGCGAGGCGTTCGAGCTCCTCCGGAACGAGCTCAGCCCGCGCGACTTCGAAGTCTTCATTGCCGTGACCGTGTACGGCGAAGCAGTGGCCGAGATCGCGCGATTGAAGGGCGTCACCGACGACAACGTGTATCAGATAGTTCATCGGGCCCGGGTGCGGCTGAAGGAGATGCGCGATGCGGATTCCTAGCGCGCCGCGCACGCTCGGGGGCGGGCTCCGGGTCGTCTCGGGGAACGTGCACGTCCCGGTGTGGCAGGAGCACGTCATCAAGCACCCCTTCGGGCTCGATCACCTCTACGGGCTCGTCGCAGGGCGGCGCCGATGGAACGCGGAGGGGTGGGATAAGACCGATCCCGTCGTGCTCGACCAGACCGAGCGCGCGCGTTTGGTCGCAGCGATTCGTGCGCTCGAGGTGGACGGGGTGCGCTGCGGCGCCGAGCGGCTCGAACGGACCGAGCTGCACGCCGAGCCGCCCCTCGACGAGATCCCGTGCCGCGCGTGCGAGATCGCGGTGCCTTGCTCGCGTGAGACCGTCGACGTGAGCTCGCGGTACGCCGGGTTCGCAGATCGCCTGCTCGACCGGTTCGTCGACGCCGAGGTCGTGCCGCGGGCGGCGGCCACGGCGCGCGTGATGACGCGCTGGCGCGAAGCGGGAGGGCTCCCGCCGGTGCTCTCGACTGGAATGCTCAAGCGCGTCGAGGCGCGCGGGGCGCGCATCAACGCACCCGACGGCGTCCGCGTCGAGCTCTACCTCGACGGAGGCACGCTCCGGTGGCGCACGACGTACCGCCGTCCGTCGAGCGCGCCCAACGATCGGATCAGCCACCTCCTCGAGGTGCTCGCCCCGGTGGCCGGCGATCCCTTGTCAGGTCACGTGCTGCTGCCGCGTCCGTGGTGGCGGGAAAGCTCGTCATGAACCGATATCCGATCGCCGAGATGGCGGAGGCAGCGCTGGACGGCCTGGACGGGGTGCTGCCCGAGCCGGGCGACCTCGAGGGCGCGGAGCTCGTGCTCGAGCGGGTCGGGGACGCGCTCCGGGCGGGTGTCGCGCTCCCGCCGCACATCACGCGGTGGATGCGGTCCGTGCACTTCGAGAGACTGGACGCGGTCGCGTCTCGCGGCTGCCAGGCGCTCGAGGACGTAGGCGTACCGCATTCGGCGCAGTTCGAGGAAGCGCTGGAGCACGCCGTCGTGACGCGCGATCGCACGGAGAGCGTGCTGGTCGGGCTGCGCCGCGTGTGCATCGCGCAGGGTCGCGCCCCGCACGAGCTCGGCGCGCTCGCGCGGCTCGCGGACGCACAGAAGTCGTTCGACGGCTCGCTCGGGAAGCACGTGAACCGGCGCGACGTGGAGCTCGCGCTCGGCATCCGGCGCGGTCTGCACGCGGGCGCGTCGTGGACGGTCGGGTACGCGGAGCCCGAGGCGATCGAGGGTGTCGCGTTGGAAGAAGTCGAGCTTCCTCCGGTCGCGGTGGAGCCGCCGACCGACGCGGTCGTCGCGTACGTGGAGGACGGGCGCTGCGCCGCGTGGGTGGAGGGGTATGCGGCGTCGAGCCCGGACTTCGCCGAGACCCTCGGGGCCACGATCGACGTGTTCGCGGAGGCCGGCGAGCGGCGATCGTTCGTGGCGCGCCGGTGGAGGGCGAAGCAGCCGATGGTCCGGTACGGGCTCGATCGCGCAGAGGCGGCATCGAGCGAACCGACGGATGCCGCGCCGGTCGGTATCCGCCTCGGGCGCCTGGCGCCGACCGAAGCCGACGCACAGATCACCGTGGCGAATCGACGGATCGCTATCCGGGTGTACGCGGCCGTCGACTCCCTCGTCGAGATCACGTTCGGCGGCGAGGTGGTGGCGTCGAAGGGCGACGGGTCGTGGTCCCACGAGCTCGCGTGGACGAGCGATCCGCTGCGCCTCGTGGTGGTCGACGGCGAGGGCCGCCGCTTCGAGGGGAAGATCGCCCTGAACCCGGGGCCCGAGGCAGAGTGAGCTTCCTCGAGCTCGTCGATCGGATCGAGCGCGCTGGATCCGCGCGCGATGCCCGCATCGAGGTCGACGCGCTTCGCGAGCAGGTGCATCGCGAGCCCCTGGACGCGCTTCAGCTCACGCGGGTCGCGAAGGCGTTGAAGCGTCTCGGACTCGACCCGGCCGGCCTCGAAGCGTCGTGGGCGCCTCGCGCCGGACAAGCTCTCGTGCTGTTGAACGGTGAGCTGGGGCCCTCGGTTGGGCGGCTCACGGTCGAGCGCGCGGGTCCTCCGTGCTCGCTGACCGCAGACGCGCTCGACGGACAGGCGATGACCCAGCTCGGCGCCACGTTCGATGCGCTCGCGCGTCTGCTCGCGGAGAGCGGCAAGGGGATCCCTCGCTGGACCGAAGACGGCCATCGCTTCCGTGTGTGGACCCCCGACGGAACCCGGGTGGATGGTCGGTCGCTCGGTGTAGCGGCTGCCGTCGCGCTCGTCTCGCTCTGGTCCGATGAGCCCGCGCGTGCAGGGGTGGCCGCGAGTGCGATCGTCGATCGGAGCGGCGCGCTTCGCGCCGTGCAGGATCTCGATGCAAAGCTCGCCGCGGTCGAGGCCCGCTGCCCGAGCACCCGGCGCGTCGTCGTCGCGAGGAATCAAGAGATCGCGACGTCCCGTTCGGGAGCTCTCGAGATCGTCCCGTGCGCCACGCTGGCGGAGGCACTCGCCTGCTTCGGGCTCGACCTCGAACGCGTGTCGGCGCCGCCGCAGTCCCGCGCCGAAGCGAGAAGAGTGCTCGATGGGCTCCCTCACGAGCACGTCGCGAGCTACGACCGCGACGCGTGGCGTGCGCTCGCCATGCGTGCGCGCGTCTGTGGGAGTCAACCGCACTTGACCGATGCAGAGCGCGCGGCCGCGCTCGCCTGGGCCGCGCAATTCCACTTGCATGCGGGAGACGCGGGTACGGCCAAAGAGCTGACGCGAGCACTGCCTGACGAGCGAGTCCGGGAGCTCGCCTCCGAGCGGCGCGGCTGGGTGCGCATCATCCAGGCGTCGATCGCCATCGATGATCGCCCCAGGGGACGCGACTCGATCCAGCTGGCTGAGCGTGCGCTCGAGGAGGCGGCGTCGCTCGAGGGACCCGCGCAGCGGGAGCTCCTCGGGCGCATCCACGGAACGCTCGGTCGCGCGCACCTCCACCACGGCGACCTCGCAACCGCGATCGACCAGCTCCGCATGGGCGTGGACCACCATCGCGCCCACGACGCGCTCGAGCTGCCCCAGTCGCTGACTCATCTCGCGACCGCCTTGCGTCGCGCGAAGCGGCTCGACGAAGCCCTCGCCGCGGTGAACGAGGCGCTCGAGCTCTGCGCTGCAGGGAAGGACGAGAAGGCTCTCACGTCCACGCTGTTTGCGCGGTACGAGCGGGCACGCATCCGCTATGCGAGCGAGCGCTGGGACGAGGCCGAGCGAGACTGCAGCTTCGTGGTGGATCGCCAGACCGGCCCAAGCGCATACCCCGCACTCGGCTGCCTGCGCTACCTCGGCGCAATCGATCTCCTCGCAGGCCGCGCACGCGCGAGGTTGTGGCTCGAGCGCGCGGTCGATGGGGCCGAGGCCGAGAAGCTCAAAGGACCCTTGGCCGAGGTCGCGGCGGCCGCGCTCGGCGAGGCGCTGCTCGGCGAAGCACCGGTTCCTGCCGACCTCGAGCCGGGGATCCGCCGGGTGTGGGAGTCGGTGATGGGCACGGCCGCGGGGCGCGCGGAGCTCGAGTCGATCGTGTACTGATCTAGGCCCACTCGAGCTAGCGATAGGGCGATCGGCTCACGAGCTTGGGTTTGGATGCGGAGCACGAGGGAACGCGCTGACCCGACGCTGCACGCCACTCGTCAGACTTCGTCCGCGCAAGCGTCCCGAGCAGCGTGCACGCCCCACCCACCGCCTCCGTCGTGGTGCCGACGTTCCGCCGCGCGACGCAGCTCGCGCGGTGCATCGACGCGCTCGCCGCTCAGCGAAGCCCGAGCTTCGAGATCATCGTGGTCGACGACGGCTCAGCAGACGGAACAACGCAATCCGTCCTGCGCGACGCACGCCACGTCGCGGCGGGCCTACGGGCCCTCACCCACGCCGAGAACCGCGGGCCCGCCGCCGCGCGCAATACCGGCCTGGCCGCCGCACGCGGGGAAATCGTCGCCTTCACCGACGACGACTGCGAGCCCGAGCCGAGCTGGCTCGCGGAGCTCGTGCGCGCGCTCGAGCGAGCCACGCCCGACGTGGTCGGCGTCGGAGGCCGCGTCGAGAGCGCACGTCCGGGCCTCGTCGGCGAGTACATGACGCGGCAGCGCATCCTCGAGCCTCCTCCGTCACTCGCCTACCTCGTCACCGCGAACTGCGCGTTCCGGCGCGCGCCGGTGATCGGTAACCGTCCGGCCTGACACGCCCTTGCGCGCAGCACGGTGCCCGGCCTGCGATCGGGCGACGGAGGTGCGCAGTGGGTCGACCGGCTCGTTCTCGTTCGTGGTGGCGCGCGACGGTGGCGCGGTGGAAGCGAAGCGG
>JAYRVK010000898.1:0-6808 GCA_041918555.1 Sandaracinaceae bacterium | reverse complement strand
CTGCGGTCTCCCGTCGACCCCGGCCCGGTCCCGGTCCCGGTCCCGGCTCCGGGCCCGGTCCCGGTCCCGGGCCCGGGCTCCGGGCCCGGTCACCGGACCGATTTTTCGACACCCTCTGAGCGCGCCGGAAAGGTCACGTCCGCGCGCCGCCTCTGGTAGGCGCGGAGGGCTTGCAGACGACCCCGGAGCGCATGAGCCTGCCCTCGCTCGGCCCGGCCGGGTCGTCGCGGCGGCGGGCGCTCTTCTTCGCGGTCACCGCGCCGATCGCGATCGGGATCTTGATCTTCTTCCGCGAGGTCCTCGCGCCGTTCGCGCTGGCCGTGATCCTCGCGTACGTGCTCGCGCCGATCGTCGCGCTGCTCGAGAAGATCCGCGTCGGCGCGCGCGCGCTCCCGCGCTGGGTGGCGGTCGTGATCGTCTACCTCGCGCTCCTGAGCGGGCTGGCCGCGGCGATCGGGCTCGGGGCCCCGCGCCTCGTCGCCGAGACCACGCGGGCGGCGCGCGAGGCGCCCGCGGCCGTGCGCGCGCTCCGCGAGGAGTGGCTGCCGCGCCTCGAGGCGGCGCTGCGCGGCGCCGCCGCGCTCTACGGGCGGCCGCCGACCGAGGCCGCGAGCGACGAGCCGCCGCACGGGATCCGCGTGGTCCCGCGCGAGGACGGCAGCTACGAGGTCGCGCTGCCCCCCGACGGGATCGAGGTCGTGCGCCAGCGCGACGGAGAGCTGCGGATCCGGGTCGACACGGGTGAGCGCGCGCGCCGTGATCTCGGCGCGATCATCGCGGACGCGATCCGCGACTTCTTCGCGGACACCGAGGCCTACGCGGGCGCGGCGATCCGAAGCGCGCAGGCCCTTGTCGCCAAGGTGGTCGGCGGCGTCTTCTCGTTCTTCATCATGCTGATGCTGTCGGCGTACATGCTGATCACGAGCGAGCGGATCTACGGGTTCTTCCGCTCGCTCGCGCGCCGCGATCAGCGGGACCGCTTCGACGAGCTGATCGCGCGGATCGATCGCGGGCTCGCCGGGGTCGTGCGCGGGCAGCTCGTGATCGCGCTCGTCAACGGCGTGCTCAGCGGGATCGGCTTCTGGCTCGCGGACCTGCCGTACTGGCCGGTGCTCACGCTGATCGCGACGGCGCTCTCGATCATCCCGATCTTCGGCGCGATCATCAGCTCGGTGCCCGCGGTCCTCGTGGGCCTGCAGCTCGGGATCGGCACGGCGCTCTTCGTGCTCGCGTGGATCATCGGCATCCATCAGCTCGAGGCCAACCTGCTCAACCCGAAGATCATGGGGGACGCGGCGAAGGTCCACCCGGTGCTCGTCGTGTTCGCGCTCCTCGCGGGCGAGCACGTCTTCGGGATCGTCGGCGCGCTGCTCGCGGTGCCGCTGCTCTCGATCACGCAGAGCGTCTTCCTGCACTTCCGCGAGGTCGCGCTCGGCGTGCCGCGCGATCCGCAGCTGGCGAAGGAGTGGGCCGAGGCCACGCTCGATCGGCCCGCGGCCGCGCGCCGCGAAGAGGAGTGAGCCTCAGGGGAGGATCACGGTCGAGCCCACCGTCTCTCGGGCCTCGAGGGCGCGGTGCGCGTCGGCGGCGTCGGCGAGCGCGAAGCGCTGGCGGATCTCCACGCGCACCGTTCCGTCGAGGATCCGATCGAACAGCGCGCGCGCGCTCGCGAGGAGCTCCGCGCGCGACGCCGTGTAGCTCGCGAGGGTGGGGCGCGTCAGGTAGAGCGAGCCCATCCGCGCGAGGATCCCAGGTCGAACGGCTTCGGCTCCCCAACTGCGACGAGGGCGCGCCCTGCGCGACGGCGGGGACCGCCTACACGTTGATGGCCACCGCCCCGACGCGCTGAGGGGCGAGCCGACAGCCGTAGGCTCGCTCCGACGCGACGAGCGCTCGAGCCCAGCAATTCGCGGGTGGAACGCTTCTTGGAGTCTCTCCGTCTCGAGGAGCGACCCATGAACGCGAACGCGAGCGACGGCACCACCTCTTCGGACGAGCACCCCGCGCCGCTGGCCCGGATCCGGCGCGCGCTGATCGTGGACGGGGACACCGAGCACCGCATCCTGACCAAGATCACGCTGCGCCTCCTGCGCATCGAGGCCGACGTGGTCGCGAGCGGCGTCGAGGCGCTCTCGGCGCTGGCGAGCCGGGACTACGATCTCGTCCTCGTCGACATGGCGCTCTCGGACATGCGCGGGCCGGAGCTCGTGCGCGCGCTGCGCCTGCGCCCGGGCCACGAGCGCGTGCGGGTCCTCGCCCACTCCTGCTACGTGCTCCCGGGCGACGTGGAGCGATCGTTCGACGCGGGCTGCGACGCGTTCATCGAGCGCCCGTACTCGCCGCGGACCCTCGAGCGCGCGATCGCCGCGCTGTTCGCGTAGGCGCCCGGGGCCGTTGAGCCCCCCGGGGCTTCGTGCCACGGTTCGCCGGCTCATGGTGTCCACCCGCGCGGTCGAGCTCTCCGTCATCGTCCCTTGCTTCAACGAGGCGCTGAACCTCCCGGAGCTGGCGCGCCGCACGCTCGCGGTCTTCGAGCGCGGCGCCATCGAGGGCGAGCTCGTGCTCGTCGACGACTGCTCGCGCGACGACACGGCCGAGGTGATCCGCCGGCTCGAGGCCGCGCACCCCGGCCTCGTGGTCGGGGTGTTCCACGCGGTCAACCAGGGCATCGCCACGGGCTGGCGCAGCGGGCTGGCGGCGTCGCGGGGGCGCTGCGTCGCGATCATGGACGCGGACCTCCAGTACCAGCCCGAGGATCTCCTGCGCCTGCACCGCACGCTCGTCGAGACGAGCGTCGACGTCGTGCAGGGCTGGCGCTCCGCGGTCGGGCGCACGCGCGATCGGCGCTACTGGATCTCGCGCGGCTTCAACCGCCTGCTCAACGCGACGTTCGGGATGGAGCTCTCGGACAACAAGAGCGGGTTCGTGTGCTGTACGCGCGAGGTGATGGACGACCTCCTCACCTACGACGGCGACTACCGCTACTTCCAGTCCTTCATCATGGTCGCGGCCCACGCGAAGGGGTACGAGTACCGCGAGGTCGAGACCCTCTTCGAGGATCGGCGCCAGGGCGTCTCGTTCCTCGAGGGCCGGAAGACCTTCACCGTCGCGGCGGAGAGCTTCGTCGATCTCGCGAAGGCCGCCGTCGAGTACCGCCTCAAGGCGCCGCCGCGGGACGTCGCCGCGCAGTTCCTGCGGCGCCAACCCCTCGACGCGCCGCCCCCCCCGTCGATCACCAAGCACCCCGTCCGCTGGCGCACGTACATGGAGACGTTCGAAGCCACGCACTGGATGATCACGCGCCAGGTCGAGCAACACTACTTGACACTGCAGAAGACGCAGTGGCTCGACGGCGCGGCGCTCGGGGAGCTGCAGGACGAGAAGCTGCGGCGGCTCGTGCGCCACGCGTACCGCAACGCGCCTTTCTATCGACAGCGCATGCGCGACGCGGGGCTCCGCCCCGAGGACGTCCGCGGCCGCGCGGATCTCCACAAGCTCCCGTTCCTCACGAAGGACGACGTCCGCGAGAACCTCTACTTCGACCTCATGGCGGAGAACGTCGATCGCTCGGACGTCCTGCGCATCACCACGAGCGGGAGCACGGGCCGCCCGTTCGTCTGCTACGCGGATCGAGAGCAGCTCGAGTTCCGCTGGGCCGCCACGCTGCGCGCGCAGGAGTGGACGGGGTACGCGTTCGGCGATCCGTGCGTGCGCCTGTGGCACCAGACGCTCGGGATGACGAGCGAGCAGGCGCTCAAGGAGCACGCCGACGCGATCCTCTCGAACCGCGTGTACGTCCCGATCTTCGAGATGAAGGAGGACGGCCTCGCGGCGATGCTCCGCACCATCGAGGCGAAGCGGCCGGTGCTCGTCGACGGCTACGCCGAGGCGTTCGACTTCCTCGCGCGCCACCTCGGCGCGCACGGCGGCCTCGCGTACGCGCCCAGGGCCGTGATGTCGAGCGCGCAGAGCCTCCCGCAGCACAGCCGCGAGGTGATCGAGCGCGCGTTCGGCTGCCGCGTGTTCGACAAGTACGGGAGCCGCGAATTCTCGGGCATCGCGTACGAGTGCGACGCGCACGCGGGCCACCACGTGGTCTCCGAGGGCTACATCGTGGAGATCCTGGTCGACGGACGCCCCGCGGCGCCCGGCGAGACCGGCGAGGTCGTGATCACGGACCTCAACAACTACGCGATGCCGTTCCTGCGCTACCGCATCGGCGACCTCGCGGTCGCGATGGGCGACGCGCCGTGCGCGTGCGGCCGCGGCGCGCCCCGCATCGGCGAGATCCACGGCCGCGTGCAGTCGATCATCCGCGGCACCGACGGCCGCTACGTGCCGGGCACCTTCTTCCCGCACCTCCTCAAGGACTACGAGTACGCCATCGAGCGCTTCCAGATCGTCCAGGACGCGCCGGGCGCGATCACGTTCCGCATGGTCGAGGGCGGTCGCTTCAGCGAGGACGTGCTCGCGGAGGTGCTCGCCGTGATCCGCAGGCACCTCGGCGACGACCTCGCGATCGAGGTCGAGAAGGTCGACAAGGTGGACATGGTGCGGACCGGCAAGCGCATGGCCGCGATCAGCCACCTCGACGTCGACTTCCAGGCCGACGCGCCGAAGCGCTCGGTGGTGGTCGGCGCGGTCGAGGGGGGCTGAGGCCCGTGGCGCGGATCCTCGTCACCGGCAGCGAGGGCTTCGTCGGTCGCCACCTCGGCGCCGCGATCGCCGCGCGCGGGCTCGAGCTCGTGGGCGTGGACCTGCCGGGGACGGGCGCCGCGATCGAGGTCGATCTCGCGGACCCCGCCTTCGATCCCGCGGCGCTCGCCGCGCGCGCGGGGGCGATCGACGCGGTGATCTCCATGGCCGCGCGGATCACGCGCGGCTCGAGCGTCGACGGCGCGGCGCGCGACAACCTCCGCGCGATCGCGGAGGCGCCGGTCCGGCTGATGGAGGCGTTCGTCGCGCGGGGAGGGCGGCCGCCGCACCTCGTCCTGTGCTCCACGTTCAAGCTCTACGGCCCGCCGCGCGACGAGCTGCCGGTCGATCCCGCGGACCCGCCGCAGTCGCCGGATCCGCACAGCTACGGGAGCGCGAAGTTCCTCGCCGAGCGCCTCGTGGAGATCGCCGCGGAGCGGAGCGGCTTCCGCTTCGCCGTGGTGCGCCCGTCGTGCATCTACGGGCCGGGCCAGCACGGGCACAACGCGATCCCGCGGTTCCTGCGCGCCGCGCTCGCGGGAGAGGCGCCCGTGGTGTTCGGGAGCGGGGAGAGCCTGCGCGACGACGTGTTCGCGCCCGATCTCGCCACGCTCATGCTCGAGGCCGGGCTCCAGCGCGCGCGCGGCGCCTTCCACGCGACGGGCGAGTCCTCGCGCACGATCGCCGACGTAGCGCGGGTGTGCTGTGAGGCGGTCGAGGCCGAGGGGGGGGCGCGCGTGAAGCCGACCCTCGACCCCTCGCGCGAGCCCAAGTGGTGGATCGATCAGCGCTTCGATCGCGAGGCCTCGGATCGCGTGCTGAGCTACGAGCCGACGGACCTGCTCGAGGGGCTCCGCCGCCAGGTCCGGTGGATGAAGGCGGGCGCCGATCCGAGGGACACCGCGCGCTTCGGGAGGCCGTCGTGAAGGTCGTCGTCACCGGCGCGACCGGGCACCTCGGGCGGGCCGTGGTCGAGGCGCTCGCGGAGCACGAGGTCGTCGCGGTGTCGCGCTCGGGCGCGGACGTCGGTCACGCGGTCGGGCTCGCGTGCGATCTGACCGAGGAGAGCAGCGTCGGGACGCTCGGCGGCGCGCTCGGCGCGGGCGTCGCGCTGGTGCACCTCGCGGCGTGGCACCCGCCGGCGACGGCCTCCACGAGCCCGGGCGATCGACGGCGGCTCCTCGACACCAACGTGCTCGGCACGATGCGCGCCCTGGACGCCGCCCGCAGCGGCAACGCGTCTTGCGTGGTGTACGCGTCGAGCTTCGAGGTGTACGGGATCCCCCGCGGGGTCCCGATCGACGAGACCCACCGCACCTATCCGACCACCGACTACGGCGCGACCAAGCTCTCGGGCGAGCACCACCTCGCGGCGTTCGCGTACGAAGAGGGCGGCGTGCGGACGGTCGCGCTGCGGATGCCGGCGATCTACGGGCCCGGCGAGACGACCTCGCGCGCGCTCCCGAATTTCCTGCGCCAGGTGCTCGATCGGGCGCGCCCGGTGATCCACGGCGACGGGGAGGACCTGCGCGATCAGCTCCACGTCCGCGACGCCGCGCGCGCGGTGCGCCGTGCGCTCGAGCGCGGCGACGGCGCCTACCAGATCGCCGACGGCGAGCCGCACTCCATCGCGCAGCTCGCGCGGCTCGCGATGAAGCTCGGCGAGCTCGAGGGCGAGCCGCGGCGGCAGGAGCGCGAGAAGCCCCGCCGCGACTACCACATGTCGATCGAGAGGGCGCGCCGCGAGCTCGGCTTCGAGCCCACCGTGTCCCTCGAGGAGGGCATGCGCGAGGAGCTCGACTGGCTGCGCCGCGGCGCCCCGTAATCGTGCGAGCAGGTTCGACCGCGCGTGCTGCGCGCGCCCTCCCGCTCGAGCGCGCCATCGAGCGTGCTACGCCGAAAGTCTGGAAGTCGAGAAGTGTAGAAGGAGCCGATCGCGATCGATCCCTTCCCGTCTTCTGCGCTTCCCCTCTTTCGGCATGACGCCCGGACTCGAACCCCACTCGAGCGCGCCATCGAGCGAGCTACGCCGAAAGTTCGGAAGTCGAGAAGTGTAGAAGGTGCCGATCGCGATCGATCCCTTCGTCTTCTGCGCTTCCCCTCTTTCGGCATG
>JAYRVK010000897.1:0-1898 GCA_041918555.1 Sandaracinaceae bacterium | reverse complement strand
GACGCCGCGCAGATCGTCGCCGAGCTCCTCGAACGCGGTGACGCTCGCCTCCTCGAGGCGCGCGTCCGCGGCCCAAGCGCGCGCGAGGCGCAGGCGCGCGATCGTCCCCGCGTCGCAGGACGCGCGCGCGCGGCCGCGCACGCGCAACCTCGCGAGCCGCGGGCGCCCGCCGCGCCGCGACGGACGGCCGTGCCCGAACGACAGGTTCGGGATCACCACGATCCAGAAGCCGCCCCACACGAGCGCCACGAGCGCGCCGACGATCATGCTGAAGAGCGGCGCCTTCCAGCGCTTGACGCAGAACGCGCCGAGGCCCGCGAGCGCGAGGACGAGCGCGATGGCGAGGCCCTTGATCGACGCGTCCGCGGGCGACAGCTCGCGCCGCGGCGGGCTGATCGTCCCGCCGCCGACGACCACGCGGCCGTCCGCGGTCTGCGCCAGCGCCGGACCGAAGCGCCGCTCGGTGAGCGGTGGCAGCGGAGCCCAGCGGCGGGTCGCGAGCTCGTAGCGCGCGAGGCGCGCGCTGCCGTCGCCGTACGCCCCGAGCGCGATCACGTCGCCCGCGCGCTCGACGAACGTGGGGCCGCCGCCGATCCGCGGCCTCCGCACGCGCGACCAGCGCCCGGTCGAGAGCTCGACGAGGAGCGCGGCGCCCGTGCTCGGCTCCACCGCGCCGACCTCGTCGGCCGGGATGACGAACACGAGGGCCGCGTCGGGGCCCGCACCCACGAGCCCGTCGACCACGACGCGGGACACCTCTCCGGCCAGCGCGGCCGGCGGATCGGGCACCGCGACGGGCGCGCCGCCCTCGGCGGGGACCACGAAGAGCGCGGGGCCTGCGTACTGCCGCGTGCCGTCGTCGTCGATCACCGCAGGTCGCTCGGCCGCGACGAGGATGCGCTCGCCGGCGAGCCACGCGTAGCGGTTCTGCCCGTAGGGATCGACGTCGAGGTCGCGCGCGAGCGCGCGGCGAGAGCCCTCTCTCGTGACGTAGAGCGTCGGGTGCGCGCCGTCGTCGTCGGACTCGATCTGGACCTCCCAGCCGTTCGGCAGGATCGCGCCGCTCGGCCAGTCCCATCGGCCGGGGACGGGCGACCACGCGCTCCCGTCGAGGGCGCGCCGCGTTCCGTCGAGGCAGATCATCGTCGCGTGCCCGTCGGCCGGGCGGAGGTCTCCGGAGCAGCCCGGATCGCTCGCCGACCAGCTCCCGCGATCGCTCGCGAGGATCTCCACGGTGCGCGGGTTGGAGTCCTCCGACATCGCGGGCCAGAGCACGCCGAACGCGAGCGCCGTTCCCGCGACGAGCGCCAGGAGCAGCGCAGCACACCCCCACCCGACGTTCCGCAGCATGGCGGCGGAGGTTGCGCCCGCCGGCCTCGCGACCGCAAGCGCCTCGGGGCGGCGGGCGGCGGCGTCATCCCGTCCAGCGGCGGCGGCGGCATCGTCGCCTCCATCCCGGTCCCGCGCGCGTCGAACGCCCGGGTCGAGCGGACCCGCGTCGGCGGCCACCCCGCCGCTCCACGCGAAGCAGCACGCCGCGCGCCGCGACCAGCTCCTCGCTCTCGCGCGGCGCATCGAACTGCACGCCCGCCCGAGGGTCCGGGTACGCTGTGCCGATGCCGCGGCTCCGGGCCCTCGTCTACACGCTGATGGCGCTCGGCTGCGCCGGCCCGCCGCCGCACCCGCCGACCGCGGTGATCGACGCGACGCCCGAGACCGTCTGCCGCGGCGACGCGTTCGCCACCGTGATCGAGCTGAGCGGCGCGCGCTCCTCCGCGAGCCTCTCGCTGATCCCCGCCCCCCCCGATCCGAGCGCGTCTCCGTTGGAATTCGAGTGGCTGCTCGACGGCCCCGAGCACTCGGTCGTCGCCGGGTCGACGGCCTCGCCGCGCCTGTCG
>JAYRVK010000896.1:0-2651 GCA_041918555.1 Sandaracinaceae bacterium | reverse complement strand
GGCGCGCAGCGTCATGGCGGGAGCTTCCTTTCTCCCCAGGACGAGCGCAACGCTCGTGCCACGGCGCATCGAGGCTGCGCGCGGCCCGACGCGCGCGCCCGCCGTTGCGCGGTGTGCGGCGAACGTCGCATTCCGTTGCGCTGCCCCTACGACGAGCTGGCGGGCAGTCTGCGCTCGGTCCCCCGGCGCAAGCGGTAGAGGCTCGACCACGCGGACGTCCGCGCGACGAGCGCGTCGATCCACGCGCGATCCACCGCGAGCTCCTCGACGACGCGGGCCGGATCGAAGGACGCGAGGCTCAGTGGGTATGCGTGCAAGTCGTGTTGCACGTCGGCGACGTGCCAGTCGAGGCGCGCCATCGCCGCGACGACCTCGTCGTGCTCGGGGTTCCACAGTGGATCGTCCACCCAGAGCAGCTCGCCGCCGGGGCGCACGCACGCGGCGGCGAAGCAGAGGAAGCCGAGCCCGCCGTCGAGGTCGCGGAACGGATCGGTGACCGCGGCGGCGAAGCGGCCGCGCAGCGCGGGAGGGACGGGGCCCTCGAGGAAGTCGGCGCAGTGGGTCTCGATCCCGCGCGCGGCGAGGAACGCGAGGAGGCGCTCGTCGAGGTCGACCGCCGCGAGCTCGGGCTGGCCGAGGAGGCGGAGCGCGAGGCTCACGCCGTCGTCGTCGCCGACCGCGAGCACGGGCCCCTCGCGGCGCGCGAGCGCGGCGCGGCGTAGGCACGAGGCCGCGTCGATGAAGAGCTGGCCGAGGGCCTCGTCGCGATCGGGGCGCGCGGCGAGCTCCGCCTCGAGCGTCAGGACGAGCGATGTCTCGACCGGAGCGGGGCGCGCGTCGCGGGTGCGCGCGGCCATCGCGAGGAGCCACGCGAGGCTGGTGCGCGGGTCGTCGGGGTCGTCGGGATCGCCGCCCGGCTCGATCCGCGGCGCGCGGGCCAGGAGCTCGTCGAGATCGCTCATCTCGGGCAGCCGGAGTATGACTGCGGGCCGATGACCGACCAAGCCCGCCTCGACGAAGCCCTCGCGCCGATCCTGGAGATCGTGCGTGGGATCGACCCTGCCGACTCCGGCGCGCGCGCGAAGCTCGACGCGGCGCTGCCGTACGAGGCTCCGCCGATGCGCGCGCTGCGCGCGATCGTGCGCGAGGGCGTGGCCGCGGGGTGGCTCGCGAGCCGCGAGGCCAATGGGGTGCGCTTCGGGCGCGTGCGCAAGGCCGCGGACGAGGGCGATCTGTCGATCGACTGTGTGCACATGGATCGCCCGGGGCCCGGGCATACGCACCCGAACGGGGAGATCGATCTGTGCTTCGCGGTCGACGGGTCGCCGACGTTCGACGGGCGGCCGCCCGGCTGGACGGTGTATCCGCCGGGGTCGTGGCACGTGCCGACGGTGGCGGGGGGGGGGATGGATATCCTGTACTTCCTGCCGGGCGGGGCGATCCGGTTCGAGGGGGAGCCGGGGAAGGGGTAACGAGCGGGAGCGGGAGCGCGCGCGGGAGCGCGAGCGGGAGCGCGAGGACGAGCGGGAGCACGAGCACGAGCACGAGCACGCGCGGGAGCACGAGTACGAGCACGCGCGGGAGCACGAGCACGAGCACGAGCACGAGCACGAGCACGAGCACGAGGACGCGTCTCGCTCGTGCCGAGAGTCCCTCGCGCACAGCAAGGGGCGTGGGCTCGTTCGCGGGTCCTTCGAGGGTAGCGGCGTGCTCGCGGTGTCGAGGCCCCGTCCTCGCCGGCTTCGCCGTGCTCGGCGCTGCGCGCCTGCGCGCGGCTCCAGGCGGCTCCGGGCGGGGCCTCGACACCGCTGCGCGCGCCGCTGGTGGGGAGGGACCCGCGAACGAGCGCGGGCGAAAGGAGACTCGCTCATGGAGAACATTCAGAACGGTCCGCGGTTCACCTTCCGGCTCTACGGGGTGTCGCTCGACACGGTGCGGATCGTCGGCCCGAGGATCGAGGAGATCGCGCGGCACGATGCGGACCTCGCGAAGCAGGCGCGACGTGCGCTGACGAGCATGCATCTCAACTTGACGGAGTCGATGGACGCGGCGGGCGGCAATCGCGTGCTGCGGCTGCGCACGTCGCTCGGCTCCACCAACGAGGTGATCGCGTGCCTCGATGTCGCCGTGGCGCTCGGCTACCTCACGGCGGATGAGCACGTCATGGACACGCTCGGCATGGTGCGGGCGACGTTGCTCACGCTCGTGATGACGACGCGCTGCGCTGGGCGGGGGATCGGCGCGCGGCGCCTGCAGTTCGGTCGCCGCGCGTCGGGCGGTGCGTGCGGGAGCAGGAGGAGAGGCGCGGGCGAGGGCGAGGGCGTGGGCGAGGGCGAGAGTACGAGTACGAGTACGAGTACGTGTACGAGTACGAGTACGAGCACGAGCACGAGCACGAGCACGAGCACGAGCACGAGCGAGAGCACGAGCGAGAGCACGAGCACGAGCACGAGCACGAGCACGAGCACGAGCACGAGCACGAGCGAGAGTACGAGCGAGAGCACGAGCACGAGCGAGAGCACGAGCACGTACTATCTCCTCCGGCGTCGCCGCCACGATCGCCTCCCAATCGCTCTCGCGGTCGCGGTCGTTGTCGCAGTCGTCGTCGTCGTCGTCGTCGTCGTCGTCGTCGTCGTCGTCGTCGTCGTCGT
>JAYRVK010000895.1:0-10060 GCA_041918555.1 Sandaracinaceae bacterium | reverse complement strand
TCGTCGGGGCCGAGGCCGAAGCCGATCGCGGCCGCGATCAGCGCGGCGCCGACCATCGCGATCCCGGCGACCACGAGCCCCGCGCGCCGGGGACGCGCGGCCGGCTCGGGGACGGTCGCCGCGGCGGTGACCGCCTCGGAGCGATCGGGTGGCGGCGTGGTCGGGGTCGCCTCGACCCGCTGCGCCTGATCGACGAACGCGCGCGCCTTCTCGCGCTGGCCGGGCAGCAGCTCCGCGATCCACTCGGACACGTCCGCGTTGCCGGTCGGGACCCCGCACTCGGCGAGGTACACGCTCAGCGCGCGCCCCATGTCGCGCGCCGTCGCGAAGCGGTCGGCGCGATCGCGTGACAAGGACTTTTGCACGACCGCGTCGAGCTCCGGCGGCACCTCGGGGACGCGCTCGCTCGCGAGCGGGATCGGACGATCTAGGATCGCGTCCAGGGTCTCGACGTCGTGCTCGCGCCGGAAGAGCCGGCTCTGCGTGAGGAGCTCGTACGCGACGACGCCGAGCGCCCACACGTCCGTCCGGCGGTCGAGCTCCTGCCGCTTCACCTGCTCGGGCGACATGTACGCGAGCTTCCCGCGCACGCCGTCCGCGGTGGTCTCCGCGATGCGGTGCGCGGCCTTCGCGATCCCGAAGTCGAGCACGCGGAGCACGCCGTCGAAGCCGATGAAGAGGTTCGGCGGCGAGACGTCCCGGTGCACGAGGCCGAGGTGCTCGCCGCCCGCGTTGGTGAGCTCGTGCGCCGCGTGGAGCCCCTCGCACGCGTCGACGAGGAAGCGCGTCGCGATCGCGAAGAAGCGCTGGCTCTTCACGAGCTCCGGCTCCTCCTCGCGCCGCGCGACGAGCGCGCGGATCACGTTCGTGAGCGTCACGCCGGCGAGGTACTCCATCGTCAGGAAGTAGCTGCCGTTCTCGACGCCGTAGTCCTCGACGCCGCACACGTTCGCGTGCCGAACGAGCGAGGCGATGCGCGCCTCGTCCATGAACATCGCGACGAACTGCGGGTCGTCGGCGAGGTGCGGGTGGATGCGCTTGAGCGCGATGAGCTTCTCGAGGCCGCGGCTCCGCTCGTCGCGCGCGAGGTACACGGTGCCCATGCCCCCCGACGAGATCTCGGCGAGGAGGCGGTACTTCTCGAAGCTCGGGAGGAGGGGCCTCATGGACGGACGAAGACCGGCGGCGCGAGCTGCGTGCCCGGCTCGTCGCCGCCGCCCTCGGTCGCGAAGACGACGATGAGCGCGATCCCGCCCGCGACGACCGCGAGCGCGATGCCCCCGCCGAGCCACCACGCGAGGGAGTCGTCTCCGCCCTCCGCCGCCGGCTCGATCGCCGCGGCCAGCGCGCCCGCGCCGGGGATCGCGGCCTCGCCCTCGCGCGTCGCGAGCACCGCGCCGCCCGGGCCGAGCGCGCTCGCGGAGTACGTCACGGCCGCGCCGGGGTCGCCGCGCAGCGTGACGCGGCCGTCGTCCGCGCTCTGCTCGTCGCCGCCGACGGTGGCCGTCACGCGCACGCGCCGCGCGAGCCCGCCCGGATCGTTCTCGACCGACGCGCGCAGGATCGCGCCGCCCGGCGCGGCCTCGAGCGCGACGCGGATCGCGATCGGCCCCGCGAGCCCGCGCGCGGCCGCGGCGAACGCCTCGCGCACGGGCGGCGGCGCGACGAGCTCGGTGCCATCCGTCCCCGCGGCGCGGAGCGGGTGATCGGGCGCGAGGCTCGCGAGGCGCAGGAGATCGACGTCGCGCGCGCCGTCGCTCCCGAACGCGCTGTGCACGAGCGCGCGCACGAAGAGCATGCGCGCGAGGTCGTCGCGTGAGAGCGCGGCGCTCGCCTCGGCGCGCCCGAACGCGCTGAGCGCCGCTTCGAAGTTCGCCTCCTGGTACGCGGCGACGCCGGCCTCGACGTCGTCGTGCGCGCGCGCGACCGGGATCGCCGCGAGGAGCGCGAGCGCGAACGCGGCCGTGGTCCGGGCGACCATCGACGAATTGAGCCCGAGCCGGTCTCGACCGTCAACCGCGGCCCCCGGTACGCTCCCGGGCCGATGACCGAACGCACCGAAGTCGACGCGCGCCCCGTGGCGGTCGAGGCCGCGGCGCGCGGCTTCGCGCTGCGCGTGCTCGAGGGCGAGCCCGCCGGCGCGACGCTCGCGTGCGACGGAGGCGCCGCCACCGCGGGCAGCCACCCCTCCAACGGCCTGGTCGTCTCGGACGCGAAGGTCTCGCGCTTCCACTTCGAGGTGCACCCGGGGCCCGACGGCCCGCGCTTGAAGGATCTCTCGAGCACGAACGGCACGACGGTCGACGGGGTCCGCGTGTTCGACGCCCTCTTGCGCGACGGGAGCTTGATCCGGTGCGGCGACACGACCGTTCGCCTGGAGCTCGCGGCTGCACCGCTCGCGCTCGCGCTCCACGCGGACGACTCGTTCGGCGAGCTCGTGGGCCCGAGCGTCGCGATGCGCGCGGTGTTCGCGCGGCTCGCGAAGATCGCGAGCTCGCGCGCGACCGTGCTCCTGACCGGCGAGACCGGCACCGGCAAGGAGCTCGCGGCCGAGGCGATCCATCGCGCGAGCGATCGCGCGGAGGGGCCGTTCGTGGTGCTCGACGTCGGCGCGCTCCCCGCGTCGCTCGTCGAGGCGGAGCTCTACGGCCACGAGAAGGGCGCGTTCACGGGCGCGGTGGCGAGCCGCGCGGGCGCGTTCGAGGAGGCGCGCGGCGGCACGATCTTCCTCGACGAGATCGGCGAGCTCCCGCTCGAGCTCCAGCCCAAGCTCCTGCGCGTGCTCGAGCGCGGCACGGTGCGGCGCCTCGGCGGCGGCGCGCCCGTAGAGGTCGACGTCCGCGTGATCGCGGCGACGAACCGCGATCTGCGCGCCGAGGTCAACGAGGGCCGCTTCCGGCCCGACCTCTACTACCGGCTCGCGGTGCTCTCCGCGCGCATGCCCTCGCTGCGCGAGCGCCCCGAGGATCTCGCGCCGCTGGTCGAGCGCCTGCTCGAGCGGCTGGGCCTCGACGAGACGGAGCGCGCGCGCGCGATCACGCCCGCGTTCCTCGCGCAGCTCCGACGGCGCGCGTGGCCGGGGAACGTCCGCGAGCTCCGCAACTACGTCGAGTCCTTCGTCGTGATGGACGAGGCGCCCGGCGCCGAGCCGACCGCGGAGCTCCCGGTCGAGCCGCAGATCCCGCTCGATCGGAGCTACGCCGAGGCGCGCGCGATCGCGATCGAGCGCTTCGAGCGCGCGTGGGTGCCCGCGCTGATCGCGCATCACCAGGGCAACGTCACCGAGGCCGCGCGCGCCGCGAAGGTGGACCGTGCGTACTTGCATCGGCTGCTGCGGAGACATCGCGGGCGAGGGGCGGAGTAGAGATCACGCGGTCGGGTCTGCGTAGAGCGCCTCGAGCGAGACGCGCACGCCGAGCGACGCGAGCTCGAGCTCGCCCTCGAGGTAGCTCGCGTAGCGCCACTCGCCCCCGTCGGTGCGGCGGAAGACCTCGACGCGGGGCTCGTGCTGCGACACCAGGACGTACTCGCGCAGCGAGTCGAGCCGCTGGTAGTGCGCCCACTTCTCGCCGCGGTCGCTGGCCTCGGTGCCGTCGGAGAGGACCTCGAAGATCACGGTCGGGTTCGTGAGCGCGTCGCGGTCGTCGGCGGCGGTGCGGCGCGGTCCGCAGACGACGCTGAGGTCCGGGTAGGAGGAGCGGCCGGTCGCCTCGACGCGCACGCGCACGTCCGAGGAGAACGTGTCGCAGGGGTGTCCCTCGAGGGCGTTTCCGACGAGTCGGCCGAGCCGCGCTGCGAGCCGCCCGTGCTCGATGGTGCCGCCGGCCATCGCGTAGACGAGCCCGTTGACGTACTCGTGCTTGGTCGCTGCGCTGTGCTCCCGCTCGAGGTACTCGGCGTAGCTCATCGCCGTCGCGGGGGCGCTCGTCACGGCTGCAGCGTAGCGCTCGCCCGTCCCGGGCTGCCAGCGCTCGAGCACGCCGTCAGCTCCGCGCGATCACCAGGCCCGCGTGCACGCGCAGGGTCAGCGGGCCGCCGCCGAAGTAGGTGTCGAGCATTCGGACGACCTCGTCGAGCAGGCCCTCCTCGTCGAAGCCCGCGACCCAGCGCCACTCGGGCACCGCCACGAACCGCAGCATGGGGTCGGCCAGGATCTCGCGCGCGGACCCGAACGGGAGCTGGAACTCCTCGGTCTCCACCCGCACGCCCGAGAACCCGGCGTTCGTCACGACCGCCTCGAGCG
Source organism: Sandaracinaceae bacterium (assembly GCA_041918555.1). Lineage (GTDB taxonomy): Bacteria > Myxococcota_A > Polyangia > Polyangiales > Sandaracinaceae > JACKEC01. Next base: position 5,817 of record JAYRVK010000895.1, on the reverse strand, counting down.
CGCTCGCCGTCGGGTAGCGCAGGAGCACGCGGTCGAGCCGCGCCGAGAGGCCCCCGTCGTCGCGCCGCAGCGCGAGCTCGCGGAACATGTCGAAGAGCTCCTCGAACGTGCCCTCGAGGGCGTGCGTGAGGAGCAAGAGGCCCGGATCCGCGAGCACGCGGTGGAGCTCGGCGAGCGCCTTCTCGGGCGCGGTCCACGCGCTCATCGCGAGGTTGCCGGTCACGACGTCGAAGACCTCGCTCCCGAACTCGAGCTCCTCCGCGCTCGCCGCCTTGAAGAAGATCCGCCGCCCCGCGTCGTCGATCGCGCGCCGCCGCGCCACGTCGAGGAGCGCGGGGTCGGGATCGATCGCGATCACGCGCCCGCCCGCGCCGATCCGACCGAGGATGTCGAGCGCGGGGTGCCCGGTCCCGCAGCCCACGTCGAGCACCTGCACCCGCTCGCGCTCGGGGATCTGCGCGAGGAGCATCCGGCCGAAGAGCGAGCTGTACCGCGGGACCACGTGCGCGTCGTACACGGCCGCGTCGTTCGCGGTGCTCACGGCCGCCATGCGCGGCGAGCTCTGCAGCCGGGGCGAGGCCATCAGCGCTCGATGCCGAGCTCCTCCAGCGCCGCCGCGGCGAGCTCACCGATCCGCGTCGGGCCCTCGTCGACGTCCTCGAGCGTCGCCTCGCGCTCGTCGTCGAGGAGCTTCTCGAGGTGCTCCGCCGCGCCGGGATCGCCGTAGGCGGCCATCGCCTCGATCGCCGCCGCGACCACCGCGGGATCCGGGTGCGCGAGGAACCGCGCGACGAGCGGGATCGGATCCGGATCGCGGATCTCGGTGAGCACGAACGGGAGCTCCTGCATCGCGAGCCCGAGGTGATCGCGATCGAGCGCGCGCTCGACCGCGCGCGCGACCTCCTTGAAGCGCTCGTACGCGACGTCGAGCAGGGCCTCGCCGGCCTCCGCGCGGACGCTCGGCTCGGGGTGATCGAGGATCCGGATCAGCGCGTCGGCCATCCGCGGCCCAGGCACCTGCGCGCACAGATCGGCGAGGCGCCGCAGGCGCAGCTCGACCTCGAGCTCGTCGTCGAGCGAGAGCGCCTCCTCGACGGCCGCGGCGAGGAACGGGCCGAGCTCGTCGGGCGGCTGCGAGAGCAAGTCCGCCTCGGCCTCCCGAGCGGCTCGGTCGGCGTCGAAGATGCGCGCGAGGGCGTGGGCGGCGGTCATGGGACGCGGAGCGTACGCCCCCCGAACGCCCCCGAAAAGTGCTACGGTCCGCCTGCCCTGCATGACGAGCCCCGACGGCCCGAAGACGAGCAGCAATTTCCGCGGCACCCAGGTGACCGACGACGGCGCGGGGCCGAAGATCCTCGAGCACTCGCACCGCTTGCTCGTGGTCGACGGCCCGGACCGCGGCGTCGAGGTCGAGGTCCAGGCGACGAAGCTCACCATCGGGAGCTCGAGCAGCAACGACCTGGTCCTCTCGGACACCACGGTGAGCCGCCGGCACGCGCTCCTCGCGGTCGAGGGCGAGCGGTACGTGCTGCGCGATCTCGAATCGACCAACGGCACCGTCCTCGACGGCACCCCCGTCAAGGAGGCTTACCTCGCGCCGGGCGCGCGCATCCGCCTCGGCGACACCGAGATCCTCTTCCAGCCGCGCAAGAAGTGGGACCGCATCGACGTCACCGACGCGGATCACTTCGGCGCGCTCTACGGCACCACCGGCGCGATGAAGTCGGTCTTCTCGCTCCTCGCGAAGCTCGCGCCCACCGATCTGAGCTGCATCATCGTCGGCGAGACGGGCACCGGGAAGGAGCTCGCGGCGCGTGCGATCCACGACCACAGCCCGCGCGACGGCAAGCCCTTCATCGTCGTCGACTGCGGCGCGATCAGCGAGAACCTGATCGAGTCGGAGCTCTTCGGCCACGAGCGCGGCGCGTTCACGGGCGCGGATCGCTCGCGCACCGGCGCGTTCGAGGCGGCGCACGAGGGCACGGTGTTCCTCGACGAGATCGGCGAGCTGCCGCTCGAGCTCCAGCCCAAGCTCCTGCGCGTGCTCGAGCGCAAGGAGGTCAAGCGCCTCGGCTCGACCAAGCTGCTCGAGATCGACGTGCGCGTGGTCGCGGCGACGCACCGCGATCTCACGCAGATGGTGAAGGACAACCGCTTCCGCGAGGATCTCTACTACCGGCTCGCGGAGGTCGTGGTCGAGCTCCCGCCGCTCCGCGATCGGCTCGCGGACGTGCCGGTGATCGCGGCGCGGATCCTCGGCGAGTTCACGACCGACGGGCCGGTGCCGCAGCTCTCGGACGACGCGATCGACACGCTGTCGCGCCGGCCGTGGTCGGGGAACGTGCGTGAGCTCCGCAACGTGCTGAAGCGCGCGGTGGTGCTCGCGACGGGGCCGCTCCTCACCTCGCGCGACCTCGCGCTCGACGCGGGGGGCCCGCTGCGCGACGCGGGCGCGGTCGGGCGCGCGCCGGCGGCGGCGGCGGGCGCGCCGATGGAGATCAACGAGGATCTCCCGATCAAGGACGCGCGCGACCGCTGGGTCGCGCCGATGGAGCGCGAGTACCTCGTGCGCATCATCAAGCGCTGCGGCGGCGACCTCGACAAGGCGGCCGAGGAGGCGGGCATCCACCGCAAGAGCCTCGAGCGCCTGCTGCGGCAGCACGGCCTCAAGGCCGCCGACTTCCGGTGAGCGCGCGCGTGTTCGAGCCCGGGTCCATCGACGATCGGCGCGGCGGCGAGCGCCGCGTCGCGGTGAAGGCCGGCGCGACCTGGTGCTCGATGTGCGACGACCTCGACGCGGCGGTGCTCGCCACGCCCGCGGGGCGCGCGATCTTCGAGGGCCTCGAGACGGTGTCCTTCGACTTCGACGCCGCGCCCGAGCTCGCAAAGCGATTTGCGATCCTCGAGCTGCCCACCGTGATCGTGCTGCGGCCCGACGGCGTCGAGGTGGGGCGCGTGGTCGGCTTCGAGGACGCTGACGAATGGATCGCGCTCGCGCGCGACGCGGTGCGGGCCGAGGACCCGATCCCGACGCTCCGCGCGGAGGCCGCGTCGGGCGCGATCGGCCCGATGCTCGCGCTCGGCGAGGCGCTCCTGTCGCGCGCGCCGGACGAGGCCGTGGCCTGGCTCGAGCGCGTGAGCTGGGGCGAGGGCGTCGCGGCGATGCACGCGCTCTGGGTGCTCGGCCGCTGGCACCACCGCGTGCTCGGTGACGCGGCCACCGCGCGCTACCTCTGGCAGCAGCTCGTCCTGCGGTTCCCGGACGGCGATCACGGCGGCCTGTGGTGGTACGCGAAGGCGCAGGTCGAGCTCGGCCGCGTGGAGCTCGGCTCGCGCGCGTACGAGGCCTTCGTCGCGCGGCGCCCCGACGACGCGGCGGCCATCGTCGACTGGGCCCGCTTCGCCGGGCGGGAGCGTCACGAGCCGGCGCGCGCGGCGATCCGCGCGGCCTGCGAGGTCGCGCTCCGGCGAGCGCGCGGAGCGGACCGGGATCGGCTCGAGGACCTCGTGATGAACCTGTCGCGTCCGCTCTGAACCGCGCCCGCGCTCGTCCCCTCAGGGCCGCGTGCAGACGCAGATGTCGGTGTCGTTCCCGGTCGTCCCGCACGGCCGCGAGGCGGTGTCCATGTGGACGCACTCCCCGCCGGGGAAGTCCTCGTCGCGCCAGCGCCGCAGGCACGTTCCGCCGAACGCGGCGCACGTGCTCGTGCAGGTGCGCACGCCGTCCATGCGCGCGAAGAACTCGCACTCGGTCGGCGTCTCCGTGCAGTAGATGTAGCCGGTCGCGCCGCCGTACCGCGAGTCGCAGCTCGGCGGTCCGGCGTCGAAGCCCGCGTCGCGGCCCGCGTCGAAGCCCGCGTCGCGGCCGGCGTCGACTCCCGCGTCGACTCCCGCGTCGACTCCCGCGTCGACTCCCGCGTCGACTCCCGCGTCGACTCCCGCGTCGACTCCCGCGTCGTCGAAGCCCGCGTCGACCCCGCGTGCGTCGACGGCATCCAAGCCCGCGTCGACTCCCGCGTCGTCCAAGCCCGCGTCGACTCCGCCATCGACGCCTGCGTCGAGCCCCGCGTCGGGGAGCCCGCCATCGTCCCCGGGCAGGTTCGCGTCGAGGCCGCCGTCGTCTCCGGGAGCGCCCGCGTCGCGTACGCCCGCGTCGCCGGTGGCCGCGTCTGCGGTGCCCGCGTCTGCGGTGCCCGCGTCCATCCCGCCATCCGGCCCCGTGGGTGGCGCCGTGCCGGACCGATCCAGCACACAACCCGCGCTCGTCGCCGCAATGGAGCACAGGATCAGACCGAGCCCGCACTGCCGACTCACGGAGGGATTATCTCCGGACCGGCTGCGCGGGCCAAGGCCTCGCCGCGACATCGTCACCCGCTGGGCGACAGCGCCCGGCGCGCGCCGCGCGATCCCGCGCGGGCACGGACCCTGCTCCCTCTCTCCGCGTGCGCCTCCGTCTCGGAGCTCTCCTCCTCCTCGCGCTCCCCGCGTGCGTCGGCGATCTGACGATCGACGTCCCGCGCGGCCCGGGCGAGAACGGCGGTCCGCCGAGCATCTTCCTCGACGGCGGCGCGCGCCCCATCCCGGGGACCGACGGCGGCGGGCTGCCGCCCTCGGGCACGGACGCGAGCACCCCGCCCCCGACGACCGACGAGTGCGGCGACCTGCGCACCGTCTCGGCGGTCCACTTCGGCACCGCCGAGCCGACGTACCTCCCGATGACCCAGGGCCAGATCTACGCGGTCGGCTCCTTCAACGGGTGCTCGGGCCTCGTCGTCGGCGACCGCTGGGTGTTGAGCGCGACGCACTGCGGGCAGCGCCCCGGCTCCGAGTTCTGCGTCGACCGCCAGGCGCGCAGCCCCTCGATCTGCTTCAGCGTGTCGCGCGTGTACAACGAGCCGTCGGGGAGCGACCTCACCCTGCTCGAGCTCGAGGAGAGCGTGACCGCGCGCTTCCCCGAGCTCACCCCGGTCCCGCCGATCACCGAGCGCCTCGACGACGCGTGGGTCGGGCGCATGACCGAGGCCGGCGGCTTCGGCCAGCAGGAGTCCGGCGGCTTCAACGAGCGCGAGTTCACCGCCAACCCGATCGACGAGCTCTCGAGCGATCGCATCGTCGTGAACGGGAACGGCGAGAGCGGCGTCTGCTACGGCGACAGCGGCGGGCCGATCATGGTGCTCAACGAGGCGGGCGAGGTCCGGACCGCGGGCGTGGTCTCGGACGGCGACGGAACGTGCACCTACGTCGCGACGTTCACGCGCGTCGACCTCTACCTCGACTTCCTCGAGGAGCACATGGGCCCCATCGCGCCGCCCGGCCCGCCGCCCTGCGGCGACGTCACGACCGAGGGCCAGTGCGTCGACGGAAGCGCGCACTTCTGCGGGGCCGACGACACCCTCGTCAACGAACGTTGCGCGGGGAGCTGCGGGTGGGACTTCGACGCGGGCGGCTTCCGCTGCCTCGCCGGCCCCGACCCGTGCGGTGGCCTCGGCCCGCGCGGCGTCTGCGAGGGGAACGTCGCGCGGTGGTGTCAACGCGGCGTGCAGAAGCGCAGGGACTGCGGCGCCTGCAGCCAGTCGTGCGTGATGAACCCCGCGGTGGGCGCGACCTGCGAGTGACCCCCCGTCGATCGACGGGGGAGCCCCCAGGGTCTCACCGCTTGCCTCGAGATCGAGCCCAGGTCGGCGCGCAGCGCCGGCCGTCGGGCGAGGGGGCCCCATGCGAAGCGTGGGGAGCGAACGCGCGCGAGCGCGTTCGAACGAGGGGGTGGGGCCCCGTTTGGGCTTTGCCCAACGGGGCGGGGGCGCGCGCAGCGCCCCC
>JAYRVK010000894.1:0-2363 GCA_041918555.1 Sandaracinaceae bacterium | reverse complement strand
GGCGGACGAGTACCAGGAGGCCAAGACCCTCGCGCGGCGCATCGAGGTCTCCGACCGCCGCGGCGATCGGCTCCGGCTCCTCGGGCGCCTCGCGGCGCTGCACGTGATGCGGCGCGATCTCCGCGAGGCGGCCGCGGCCTGCCGCCAGATGCTGACCGAGCTCCCGAGCCATCGCGAGGCGAGCATCCGCCTGCGCCGTGCCGCGTGCCGGCTGCGCGATCGCGACCTCTTGCGAGAGGCGCTCGCCGCGGAGGCGCAAGTCCCGTTGCCTGCGCCCGCTCGCGCGGCGGTCCTCACCGCGCTCGCGCTCGAGCTCGAGCTCGCGTCGTCGGTCGACGAAGCCATCTCCTGCGCCGAGGCGGCGCTCGCGGCCGATCCCGGGAGCTCCGAGGCCGCCCTGCTCGTCGCTCGCCACCTCCCGAGCGTGGAGGACCCGCGCGCCGCGCTCCGCGTGGTGCGCGGCATCTTCGGCGACTCGCCGCCGATGCTCGCGACGTGGGCGCAGGCGGCGTTCGAGGCCGGCGAGCACGCGCTGATGAACGAGGCGCTCGACGCCTGGTCGCAGGTCGCCCGGTTCGACGGCGAGCCGTGGACGATGCGCCTGTCCGCCCTCCCCGCCCTGGGCTCGGACGCCGCGCGGGTCGCCGCGGTCGAAGGCGCGATCGCACCCGAGCGGGTGTCGCCGCAGCTGGCCGGACCCATCGGCGAGGCGATCGAGCGCATCGGCGAGCGTGACCCCGCCGTGGCCGCGCGGCTCGCGAACCGCGCGAGCGACGCGCTCGGCCCCCACGGCGACGCGCTGCGCCGCCTCGCCGGTCGGCTCGCGCAGGCGACCCACCACGCCGAGCTCCGGCGCGACGCGATCGAGCGCGAGATCGCGACGAGCTCGGGCGACGCGCACCTCGTCAGGCTGCGCGAGCTGGCGGCGCTCCACCGCGAGTCGCGCGACCGCGCCGCCGAGGCGCGCGCGCACCTGCGCATCCTCGGGGTCACCCCGCACGACGGCGCGTCGCTCGATCGGCTGGTGGAGCTCTACGCCGAGACGGGCGAGGCCGAGCGGCTCCTCGCGGTCCTCGCGCTGCGGCTCGAGGCGGGCGCGGACCGCACCGGCACCCTGCTCGAGATCGCCGCGGCGCACGCCCAGCTCCGAGGCGACGTCGATCGCGCCGAGGCGTTCCTGCGCCGCGCGTGGCCCGCCGACGGCGACGACGACGCCGGTCTCCTCAAGGCGGCGACGGCGCTCGCCGAGCTGGGTCGGGCGCGACGGGCCGTGGATCTGCTGGCCGAGGTCGGCCGCAAGCACGCGGGCCGTCGCGCGGCCACTCTCTACCGCCACGCGGTCCAGCTCGCGTGGCGCGTCGGGAACGATCCCGCGCTCGCGCTCGCGACGGCCGTCGAGGGCCTCGAGCACGCGCCGGGGAGCGGCCCGCTCCTCGTGTCCTTCGAGCAGCTCGCGCTCGAGCTCCGCGACGTCGCGACCGCCGAGCGCACGTACGCGGCGCTCGTCGAGCGGGCGATGGGCGCGAGCGGCCGGCGCGCGCTGCGCTATCGGTGGGCGCGGTGGCTCGAGCGGTTCGGCGACGCGAAGCGCGCGCTGGCGGCCTACGTCGACGCCATCGAGCGGCACCCGCAGGCGGGCGTCATCTACGCGTCGATCGAGCGGCTCGCGCGGGCGTGCGGCGACGTGCGGTCCCTCGCGCGCGCGGCGCAGGCCCTGAGCGAGCGCGCCGCGCACCCGGCGGTGCGCGTGCGGATGGCGCAGATCGCGGCGCAGCTCCTGGAGCACGAGCTCGGTGAGCCGGACCGTGCATTCGCAATCCTCGTGGACATGTGGGAGGAGTCCGGCGAGTCGGAGCTCGAGGGCGATCTCTCGCGCCTCGCCGCGGAGCTGCTCGAGTCCGATCGCGCGCGCGGCGAGGCCGCGTTCGAGCGGCTGCTCGGGGTCCTGCGCAAGCACGCCGACGACGCGTGGATGGGAGAGGCGAAGGCGCGCCTGCTCCTGCGCATCGCGCGCCTGCACGCCATCGGCCGGCGCGACCTGGGCGCCGCGGAGGCGGCGGTGGAGGAGGCGCTGTCGACCGCGCGCGAGGAGGGCGGCGACCCCGATCTGCTCGCGGACCTCCACCTCGAGCTCGCGACCTGGCTCTTCGAGGCGGGACGGCGCGACGACGCGGAGCGGCGCATCCGCCTGGCGATCACGGCCAAGCCCGGCCACGCCGCGGCGCGCGCGATGGCCGAGCAGCTCGGGCTCCGCTTGTCGACGCCCGCGCCGGCGCAGGAGTCGGTGCGAGGAGCCGACGGCGATCCCTTCGCGGACTGGGGGGACCTCGGTGCGGAAGCGCGAGCGGGGGCGCTCGACGCGG
>JAYRVK010000893.1:0-9315 GCA_041918555.1 Sandaracinaceae bacterium | reverse complement strand
GCGGCGCTCGCCTCGCTGCCGCTCCTCGCGTGCGCACCGGAGCCCGCGCTCGACGCGGACACGACGCTGCGCACCGCCCCGCCCGACGTGGGCTCGATGCAGCCGATCCCGCCTGAGAGCGTCCCCGAGGCCGAGGCTCCGCGCGCGGCGAGCGTGCGGGTCGACGCGCCGCCCGAGGACCCGGGCCAACGCGCCCGCGAGCGCCGGCACGCCGAGCTCCGCAAGCACCCGCCCCGCCCCGTGCCCGGACGGCCCCTGCGGGTCGGCGGCCGCGACGTGATCGCGCTCCTGCGGAAGGTGGACACGTGCGCCGCGGAGGAGGCGCTCGGCCTCGAGCTCGACCTCGACGCGCGCGCGCGGATCGCCGCCGCCTGGATGTGCGACGCGCGCTACGAGCACGCGTCCATCGCGTCGTTCGAGCGCGCGCACGCCGAGCTGGCCGCGCATGGCGCCCCCGCGGCGCTCCTCGACGCGACGCGACGCGCCGCCGCCGACGAGGCGGTCCACGCGAGCCTCTGCCTCGCGATGGCGTGGCGCTACGGCGCGCCCGCGCTCGCGCCCGGTCCGCTCGAGGCGACGCCGCCTCGGATCCAGTCGCTCGCGACGCTCGCGGCGGACGTGCTCGAGGAGGGCGCCGTCAACGAGACCTTCGCGGCCGCCGTCGCGGCCACCGGCGCGAGGCGGTGCGAGGCGCGGGACGCCCGCGCGCTGCTCGCGCGGATCGCCGACGACGAGAGCGCGCACGCCGCGCTCGCGTTCGCGACCCTGCGCTGGGCGGTGTCGGCCGATCCCGAGGCGCGTGACGCGGTGGCCGAGCGGGCCGCGGCGCTGCGGCCGGCGCGCGCGCTCGACGCGGTCACGGATCCCGGCGCGCTCGCCGCGCACGGTCGGCTCGAGGGCGCCGAGCTCGAGCGAGCCTGGGCGTACGCGTGGCGCGACGTGATCGACCCACTCCTCGAGGACCTCCTCGCGGCCTGAGCGGGCGCGTACGCTCGGGTGCATGCCCTACCGCGTCGTCGAGCGCACCACGCGCATCCCCGTCCCCGGCGGCAAGCTCATCGAGGAGCTCTTCGGCCGCGTGAACACCGGCACCGAGGCGTTCAGCCTCGCGCACATGATCGCGCCGCCCGGCTGGGGCGAGCCCGCGCAGCGCCCCGACTTCGGCGAGCTGACGATCATGGTGCGCGGCCGGATGCACATCGAGGTCGGCGAGGAGCCCGAGTCGATCGAGCTCTGGGAGGGCGAGGCCTTCTGGATCGACCCCGGCGAGCGCGTCCGCTACTCGAACCCCTACGAAGAGGAGTCCGAGTACTTCGCGGTCTGCATGCCGGCGTTCTCGGTGGACGCGGCGCACCGCGAGGAGTGAGGAGAAGGTGCGGAGGGAACTGTTGTAGTCGTGGTGCGCTCCGGAGCCCGCGCCGAGCGGCCTGGACCGTACGGGCGGGGCGGTCCAGGCTGCCCAGGCACGCGTAGGTCTACAAGCGACGCAGCAACATCGCCTCCAGCAGGGCGATCCGTAGTGAACCATCAAGGCGTAGGCCGACGAACGCTTGTTCCCGGCACCTGTTGCGGAACAGGCAGGTTCTTCACCCACAACTGCTTCTCAGAGGCTATGAACTTGGTAGCGGGGCCCTTCTCGAACGTGAGCGTCGCAACATGATAGGTCGTGAGGACCGCATCCTGGAGCACTTGGTCATCCTCTAGGTCCTCAATGACGATTCCCTGCGGTCGCGCCTCGGAGCGATCAATACGACGTCCGTGGCTGAGATGAGTGGCGGTGTCCGCGAAGTGTCGGGCGGCACGTTCGGCGGCGGCAGGGCCACATGCTCGCAACATGCGTTGCCCGAGCCATCCCGCGACCATGCGTTCCGCATACGTAAGGCCGTTCTGGGCTTCCTGTAGCAGCGACGGTCCGACGACTTGTAGCACGGGAGCCCATGCGTGCGCGGCACGGGGATTACCCAGAATCTCCTGCTTCGCGCGCTCGAACTGAGTGACAATCGCACCCGCGGAGCGGCCGCCGATCTGCGGGTCGGTGGGGCCCAGTTGGCTCTGGCGACCCATCACGATGCGATCCGAGGCGAGGGCCAGCATGGTTCCGGCCGACATGGCGTAGGTCGGAAGGATCACCTCGAAGTTATCAGGAAACTTGCCCCAGAGGTACGCGACGATTGTTTCGATCGCATTCAGGTCGCCGCCCGGAGTGTGGAGAATCAACGTGAGCCCGCGTGTGACGTCCATCCCATAGATGGTCGTCATGAACCCGTTGATGTCCTCCTTGGTAATCGACAGCCACTCCGGAGGGACCCCTGGCTTCTGGAGGAACGCAGATGCGTACAGCATGACGTTCCGATCTCCGCGCCGCGCCGAAACCTCGCCAGCCACTCCGATCTGCGATCGTTCAGCCACGCAGTCGGATTCTGCGCCGCGTCGAGAGCGGCGAGCAACTCGCGCCAACTGGGCATCAGGAGTCGACGACGAGGCCCAACGGATAGTCGGTCGTGCGGACGGGCTCCTCGAAGGGCGGGTCGTCGGTGAGGGGCAACAAGCTTTGCAGTTGCAGGTAATCCTCGTACTGCTTCGCCGCCTCGTTCAGCAACCGATTCACACGCTCGTCCTCGTCCTCTCCGCCGCTCATGCTCGCCTCCCCTCCCGTTTCGATACTGACACGGTGGGCTGTCGTGGCAAGGCCGAAGCTCGAGCGCGAGCCGCCGATAGCCGAGGTGGTCTCGAGCCCCGATCCCGAGGCGGACAGCCCGGCACTGTGGACGACATCGTCCGTGCGATGCACCTCGCGCGAAGCGCGCTCGGCGAGACCGCAGGGCTCGCCGAGGCGGCGAGAGACCGCGCAGCGGGCTCGCGACGAGGGGAGCGAGACCGGCGTCGTCCGCGGCGCGCGAAGCGCGACGCGGATGTCGATGGGCTCGCGGAGCGCGCGCAGGAGACCGCGTAGCGAGGCTGGGTCCGCGCAGCGGGCCCGGCCGAGCGCAGCGGACTCCGGAGCGCACACGAGACGCCAGCCGACAATGCACGTTGCGATGTGCGGCCCGGTCCCAAAGAACCTTCGACCACATTCCCTTCAGTCGCGCGCGGTGCGGACCCAGGCCTGCTCCTTCTTCGACGCGCGCAGCAGCGCCGGGAGCATCGCGGCCTTCTTCGCCACGTAGAGCGGCACCCCCGCGAGCGCGGTGAGCTCCTCGCGTCCCGCGCCGCCGACCGTGAGCGCCGCGGCGACGTGCGCCGCGACGAGCGCGAGGCCGCCCGCGGCGTAGAGCTGCGTCGGCGGGAACGGGATCAACAGCGTCACCCCGAGCAGGCCGACGTGCGTGGCGAGCGGGAGGAGCAGGAGCTCGCCGAGCGGCTCGAGCAGATCGACGCGGCCGCGCAGCACCTCGGCCGCGAGCGCGGGCGCGTGCTCGCGGATCATGCGGAAGCGACCGCCCTCCCAGCGCGCGCGCTGCGTGGTCTGGCCCTCGGCGCTCTCGGGCACCGGCGCGCGCACCGAGGTCTCCTCGACGAAGCGCACCGCGAAGCCCTCGCGCACCATCATCAGGTGGTACTCGAGGTCCTCGACCACCGAGCGCGCGGTGTACGGCAGCCGCTCGAGCACGCGGCGGTGCAGGCCGAACCCGTTCCCGAGGATCCCCACGCTCAGCCCGAGACTCTCGCGGCCGCGCGGGCGCGCGACGTTGAAGGCGAGGAGCGCGACGTTCATCAGGCGCGCCCGGCGCGACGCGTCGGGGTTCGAGACGAGGTAGCGCGTCTGGACGCCGTCGGCGCCGCCCGCGAACGCGGACGCCATCGCGACGAGGAAATTGTCTTGCACCTCGGTGTCCGCGTCGACGACGAGCACCGCCTCGACCTCGGGGTCCGCGAGCACGTGCGCGAACGCCACCTCGAGGGCCCAGCCCTTGCCACGGCGCTCGCGATCGTTGCGCGAAAGGACCTCCGCGCCGTGGGCGTACGCGACGTCGGCGGTGTGGTCCGAGCAGTTGTCGGCGATCACGACGACGCGCGCGCCGCTCGGCGGGACCTCGCACGCGAGCAGGCTCCGCACGCAGTCGGCGATTCCGTCCTCCTCGTCGTGCGCGGGGACGACGACCGCGAGCTTGCCGCACGCGCTCGGCGCGCCGCGCCTCGAGGTGAAGGGGAGGAGCGAGCCCAGCGTGAGCGCGCCGAGCTCGAGCGTGCCCGGCAGCGTCGCCGCCGCCCCCGCGAGGCCGAACGCGGCCGCGATCACCCGACGATCTCCTCGCGCACGCGCTGGAGGCGCCAGAGGTTCTTGTCGACCACGCGCCACGCGTCCATCCCGCCCTGCGCGAGGAGCCAGAACATCCCGAGCCCCTCGCCGCCCTCGACCTTGATCCGCGGCAGGCTGATCGGGTCGAGCCCGGGTCGCACGGTCCCGTGCATCGAGTTGAACGCGATGGTGTAGCCCGCGTCGGCGAGCGCGCGCTCCGTGACCGCGTCGAAGTCGCCGTAGGTCCCGAACGGGTACGCGAAGGAGCGCACGGGTCGGCCGAGCCCGGCCTCGAGCGTCTCCTTGCTGCGCCGCGCCTCGTCGCGCGCCTCGTCGGGCGGCAACGCGCCGAGCGAGCGGTGGGTGTACGCGTGGCTCCCGATCTCGACGAAGCCGGAGTCCGCGACCTCGCGGAGCTCGTCCCAGCGGAGGTAGCGCTCGGGGAGCACCCCCGTGTCGAGGCCCGCGAGGCTCGCGGTCACGAACGCGACCGCGGGGACGCCCCAGCGACGCAGGATCGGGAGCGCCTGGGTCAGCGTGCTCTCGCAGCCGTCGTCGATCGTGACGAGGCACGCCCCGTCGGGGAGCGGCGCGCGGCCCGCGACGAACGCGATCAGCCCGTCGAGGTCCGTGGCGAGGCGCCGCTCGCTGAGGAACCGCATCTGCGCCTCGAACGCGTCCGGGTGCACGCAGAACGGCTCGCGCGGTTCGAAGCCGATGCGGTGGTACGTGAGCACGCGCGCGCACGTCGCGCTGCCCCGCAAGATCCGTTGCGCACCTACCGCACCGCTCACCACGGAGCCGAGCGCGACGCCGCGCCGCGCGGCCTTCTTCACGAGCCAGCGCGCGGTGCTCACGACGCGGCCTCCAGCCGAGCGAGGAGCGCCTTGCGGTCGACCTTCCCGTTCGCGTTGAGGGGGAACGACTCGACGAGGTGGATCGCCGAGGGCTGCATGTAGCTGGGGAGGCGCTCCTTCGCGGCGTCGAGGAGGGCCGCCGCGTCGGCCTTCGGCTCGCCGACGAAGCCCACGATCCCGTCCGCGCCGCTCGCGGTCACCGGCCAGCCCACCGCGATCGCGACCTCGGCGCCGCTCACGTCGCGGAGCACCGCCTCGATCTCGCCGAGCTCCACGCGGTAGCCCTGGATCTTGATCTGGTTGTCCACGCGGCCGAGGTACACGAGCGGCCCGCCCTCGGGGTGCTTCACGCGGTCACCGGTCCGATAGAACGTGCGCGTCTCTCCGGGCGGCACCACGAACGCCGCCGCGGTGCGCTCCGCGTCCTCCCAGTAGCCGAGCGCCATCTGCGGCCCCGTCATGAGGAGCTCGCCCGGCTCGCCGCGCGGCACCTCGCGCCCCTCGGGATCGCTCACGCGGACGACCATGTGCGGGTACGGCTCGCCGATCGGGACGACGCCGAGGTGCGCCTCGGCCGGCGAGCGCGCGGGATCCCAGCGGAAGAGCGTGCACGCGATGGTGAGCTCGGTCGGCCCGTAGAGGTTCTCCGCGATCGCGCTCGGGGCGGCCTCCGCGAACGCCTCGATCACCTCGACGGGGAGCGCCTCGCCGCAGAACAGCGCCCACCGGATCGTCGGGTAGCTCCCCGGCTTGAGCATCCGGAGCCTCTTCATGAGGACGCCGGTCGAGGGCACCGAGAACCACACCGTCAAGGCGTGTCTCTTGATGTACTTGCCGGGGAAGAGCTTCTCTTGCGCGGTCGGGACGCAGAGGCACGCGCCGCGCTCCCACGCGACGAACATGTCGAACGCGCTGAGATCGAAGGTCAGGTCGAACGTGTTGCTGAAGCGATCGGTCTCGGCGATCGCGTAGCGCTCGACCATCGCGTCGACGAAGGCGACCACGTTCCGGTGCGCGACCATCACGCCCTTCGGGAGGCCGGTGCTGCCGCTCGTGAAGAGCAGGTAGCCGATCGCGTCCGGGCTCGCGTCGCGGAGGCGATGCTCCGACGCGGGCGCGAGATCCGCGGTGCCGAGGAACGTGTGCGCGGGCCAGCGCGCCGCGAGCGCGGACACCTCGTCCGCGCCGGCGTCGGGGAGGAGGACCACGCGGCGGCCCTCGAGCCCGTCGAGGAGCTCGTCGAGCTGGCTCACCGCGGTCGGGTCGACGACCACGCAACGAGACTTGCATCGCGCGAGCATCGAGCGGCAGCGGTCCGTCGGGAACGCCGGGTTCAATGGCACGTAGCCGTGCCCGCGGAGCAGCGCGCCGAGGATCCCGGCGAACGCCGTGGGGTGCCGGTGCCCGAACACCGCGGTGAGGAGCCCCTCGCCCTCGCCCGCGTGTCGATCGAGGGTGGCCGCGACGCGGGCCGCGCCCTCGTGTAGCTCCGCGTAGGTGAGCGAGGCCTCGCCGAGCGCGAGGGCCTCGCGGTCGGGGAAGCGCTCGACCGAGCGGAGGAAACCGGAGCGGATCGTGCGCGCGTCCATCACGCGGCGCCGGCGAAGAAGCCCTCCACGAGCGAGTCGATGCTCGTGAAGACCTCCGGCTCGATCTCGTCGGTGTCGACCTCTTCGCCGCGGAGCTCCTCGATGAAGAGGACGAACTCCACGATGTCGAGCGAGGAGAGGAGCCCCGTGTCGAGGAGCCGCGTCTGATCGTCGAGCTCGCCGCTCTTGGGCTTCGACTTCGAGTGCTCCACGATCCACTGGCGGAGCTGGGCACGGATCTGCGACTCGGTCATCACGATGGGCATCTTCGGACGAAGGGGTTGAGCGACACGGAGACGGCGGGCCTCGCTCGCGAACGAGCCCACGCGAGCCACGAGCTTCGAGAACAGCCCCCCCACGGCGACGCCGCCGGGGGTACTACATCGCGGGCAGGGCCTCGAGCAAGCCGAGACGCAGGAAGATGTTGAGCAGCTTCTTCGACGCCTTGTCGCGGTGCACCGCGGTCGCCGGGTGGGCGAGCGCCATCTTGCGCACCTCGTACGGGCTCGGCAGGCCCGCGTCCTTGTACATCGTCGGGTTGTAGAAGTCGGCCCAGCTCGAGCGGACGTACTGCCCGAGCCAGTCCGAGAAGTCCTTCTTCTGCTCGTCGGTCCACTCGGGCGCGTGGCGCTCGACGAGCTCGGTGAGGTGGCGCCGCCCGAACCCGAGGTGCCGCGACTCGTCGCGGTGGTGGACCCAGTTGATGCGCTTGACGATCGGCTCGATCGAGTCGTCCAGCATCATCTTCACGTTGTAGTAGTCGCCGAGCTCCTCGACGACGAGCACCTTGCAGAAGAACGCGACCTCTTCCTGGCTCTTGGACCACTCGTTCTGCCCGAGCGCGAGCTTCTTCTCCGGGTAGACCTTGCCCAGGTACTTGTTCAGGAAGATCCCGAACATGATCATGTGCTTGTTCTCTTCGTCGATGAAGTGGTGGAGGTACTCCGTCGCCTCGTAGCTGACGCGCTTGCTGTAGAGGCGATCGCTGAGGCCCGCGACGAGCGGGCGCTCGCCCTGCAGCGTGAGGCTGAAGAAGTTGCCGATCTCGTAGAGGCTCAACCGCTTGCGCTGCTCCTCGGTGAGATCGTCCCAGAGCTCGGTCCCGTTCAGCGAGCAGAGCTCGGGCAGCATCTGGTAGCGGCTCGGATCGAGCGCCTCGGGCCACTCGAGCTCCTGGTACACGTTCCAGAACTGCTCGCGGGACAGGGTCGTGAGCCGTACGGCCAGCTCGTCGGAGGTCTCCATCGGGCCGATGGTGAAAGGGGCCGCCCGGGCGCGCAACGTCCGCGGGTGTGGAACCGCAGGCCCGCTATAGCCCCATCGGCCCGTGGCCGTCGAGGTTGCTGAGGAACAGCCCGCGCCGCGTCTGCTCGAAGGGCTCGAGCGCCTGCTGGAGCGCGGGGGCCGCGCAGAAGATCCGCCGGTCCTCGACCTCGAAGAACCCCGCGTCCTCGTAGCCAGCGACCCAGCCGGGGTGCGAGTGGTTCGCCATCACCATGTCGACGCCGACCTCGCGCAGGTAGTCGAACGCGCTCCACACGATCGCGCCCGCGTCCTCGGGGAGCCCGAACGCGTCGACGATCATGCCGACGCGCATGTCGCCGAAGCGCGCGTCGCCGGTGAGCTGGCGCTCGATCACCGCGGCCCAGCCGAGGTCCTGGCCGTCGCGCCACACGCGCAGGCGAACGGGCTGCGGCCAGTCCTTGTGCTTCTGATCGACCGGCAAGAGCGCGCTCATCGACGCCGCGTCGCGCACCGCGAGCGCGTCGTAGCGGCCCTTGCTGCGCTCCCACGTCGCGTCCACCCACGGGCCGAAGTCCGCGGTCACCTCGGAGGTCGTGTCGAAGCGCTTGAGGGACTTCATCCGGAGCGCCGCGTGGAGCGCGGTGAAGCCGATCGTCCCGAGGCCGCTGAACGCGAGGACGTCCTGCGCCAGCGCCTTCTTCGGGTCCTCGCGCAGGTAGGCGTTCTTGCGGAGGAAGTTCGAGGGCCGGCACACGCGGAAGAGGAACGGCGTCGAGTGCATCAGCCAGCCCATCCGGCGGAGCATCACCACGATGGGCTCGTCGCTCCCGCCGTGGCCCCAGCTGTAGAGGAGCGGCTGCTTCTTCAGCATGTCGCGCACCATCCGCAGGCCGAGCGCCGCGTAGGCGTTGTCGATCGCGCCGAGCGACACCGGTCCCTGCCAGTCCGTGACGATGCGCTCCTCGCCTTTGACGAGCCACGGCTGGGGCTTGAGCGCGTAGCCGCCGACCACCCGCTCGCCGTCCTCCTTCGCGAGCCAGAGCTCGCGGTAGAGCTTCTGCCCCTCGTGCGTCTTCGGGATCCAGTACGGGACGGGATCCACATAGAAGCCCCACTTCGAGCCCGCCGCGCGCATCTCCGCGTTGAAGGCCTCGACGAGCGGCTTCTCGTCCTCGCCGTGCGGCACGATCCGGATGGCCATGGCGCGCGAGTATGCCCACCCGTCGGCTTGCACGCCACGCGGGTTGGAACAAGGTCTGGGCCCACATGCCGATCCGCCCCCTCGACGTCGAGCGCCTCGCGCGGGAGTTCCGCGAGGCGCGGCCGTTCCCCCACGCGATGATCGACGGGTTCCTCGACGAGGACTTCGCCGACGAGGTGGCCG
>JAYRVK010000892.1:0-5048 GCA_041918555.1 Sandaracinaceae bacterium | reverse complement strand
CCCGGTTCCTCGCGAACATGAGCCACGAGATCCGCACGCCGCTGAACGGCGTGCTCGGCATCGCCGACGTGCTCACGCGTCGGCCGCTCGACGCCACCTCGGCGGAGCTGGTCCGTTCGCTCTCGCGCTCGGCCAAGACGCTCTTGGCGCTCGTCAACGACATCCTCGACTTCTCGCGGGCCGAGTCCGGGCTGCTGCAGCTCGAGCGAGAGCCGGTCGACGTGGAGCTCGTGGCCCTGTCCGTCTGCGAGATGCTCCTGACGCAGGCGCGCGCGCGCGGGGTCGAGCTCGTCTTGCACGTGGCCCCGAGCGTTCCCGCTCGCATCCTCGGCGACGCGCTGCGCCTGGGACAGATCCTCACGAACCTCGTGAGCAACGCGGTGAAGTTCACGAGCGAGGGCTACGTCCGAGTGTCGCTCGACACGTCCGGGGGCGCGCTGATCGCGTCCGTGGAGGACACCGGCACCGGGATCCCGGCCGCCAAGCTGAGCTCGATCTTCGATGCGTTCACGCAGGCCGACAGCTCCACGACGCGGCGGTTCGGCGGGACCGGGCTCGGTCTCACCATCGCGAAGCAGCTCGCCCTCCGCATGGGGGGAGAGGTGACCGTCGAGAGCGAGGTCGGGCGCGGCAGCACCTTCCGGCTCCACGTGCCGCTGGAGCTGGCGACGGATGGCGCGGAGCCGGGCGCGCCTGCCATCGCGACCGCGCGCGCCGTGATCGTCGCCGCCGACACGGCGACGGCCGAGGAGCTGCGCGCCCACGCGGAACGGGTCGGCCTGGCCGCCGAGGTGGGGAGCGTGGAGTGGCCCCAGCAGGCGGCGAGCGCGGGCGAGCCGGAGCGCACGCTCGTCCTCTGGGACGCGCGCCTCGCGCCGGACGCGGCGGCGCGGGACGCCCTCGAGCGCCTGGTCCGCGACCGGCGCGCCACGGTGCTCGTCTATGCCGCCGCGGGCGAGGATTCCCCGCTCGGCCGCGTCCGCGCGGGCTTGCTCCAGCGGCCCTGCTCGCGCGCGATGTTCGACCAGGCGGCCGCGGGCGAGCCGCTCTCGTCGTCGGAGCGCGATCTGCGGGAAGCCCCGAGGCTGCGCGCCCGCGTGCTCGCGGCCGAGGACGACGAGACCAACCGCCTCGTGCTCAAGAGCTTCGCCGGCGAGCTCGGGATCGACGTCACCTTCGCGCGCGATGGCGTGGAGGCGGTGGAGCGCGCGAGCGACGGCTCGTCGTGGGACCTGATCCTGATGGACTGCCAGATGCCTCGACTCGACGGCTACGCCGCGACCGAGCGCATCCGCGCGCAATCGGGTGTGGCGGCTCGAGTGCCGATCCTCGCGTGCACCGCGCACGCGCTCGCGAGCGAGCGAGAGCACGCGCTCGCTCGCGGAATGGACGGCTACCTCACCAAGCCCCTCACGCTGGAGGTCCTGCGCGAGGCGGTGCTCCGCCACGTCTCGGGCGCCGTCGCGGAGCCTGCTCCGGGTGCGCCCGCTCGCCCTCGCGGTCGACCTTCGAGCCTGCTCGAGAACATCGCGTGGATCGAAGATCGAGAGACGCTCGCGTCCCTGCGAGACAGCTTCGAGGCCGGGGTCCGCGACGCGTTCGAGGTGTTCGAGGGAGCGATCGCGAGGGACGACTGGGAGGCGGTGAGGAAGAGCGCGCACAAGCTCAAGGGCAGCTGCGCGACGGTGGGCGCGAGCGCGGCGTCGGAGTGCGCGGGACGACTGCTCGAGGTCGCTCGCGGAGGAGGCAGCGCCGAGGCGACCCAGCTGCTCGTCGAGCTCGAGGTCGCGCTCGCCGACGTGCAACACGAGCTCGACCGGCTCGCGGAGGGGGGGCCTCCGTGAGGCGGCGCTCGTTCCTCGTGGTGGTCGGCGCGGCCGTGCTCGCACCCGCGCGCGCCGCGCGCGCCGACGACGTGGCCGTCCCCATCGACCTCCAGGTCCAGCTCCTCGATCGCGTGACGCGCTACGAGCGCCGCTGGCCTTCGGAGCGTGAGCCCGCGCGTGTCCTCGTGGTTCGGGCCTCCGGCGCGGTCGCGGCGCGCACGGCCACGCAGCTCGCGAGCGAGCTCGCGCGCGCCCGCGCGCTCGGCGGGCGGCCCGCCGAGGCCTCGATCCATGCGTTCTCGACCGTCGCCGCCCTGGCGGCGGCGGTGCGCGAGGAGCGGAGCCACGTCGTCTATCTCACTCCGGGCCTGTCCTCGCACGTGGCCGGGATCGCCGCCGCGCTCGATGGGCTTCGCGTGCTGACGGTCGCCTCGGTCGGGGCCTACGTCGCGCTGGGCGCGGTCGTCGGCTTCGAGCTGTCGGCCGCGCGCCCGCGCATCGTCGTCAACCTCGGCCGTGCTCGCGCTCAGGGCATGGCCTTCAACCCGCAGTTCCTGCGGCTGACGAGGGTCGTTCCGTGAGGCACTACGCATCGCTCGTCGTTCTGTGCGCCTCCTGCCTCGCGCCCCGCGCGAGCGCGCAGGCGCCGGTCGCCCCGGTCACGGACGCGGCGAGCGATCCGGCGCAGGGACCCGGTGCGCCCGAAGGGGAGGGGAGCGACGAGGAGCTCGAGGAGCTCGAGGAGCTGCTCGATCAGAGCATCGTGACGAGCGCCTCGCGCAGCGCCGAGCGCGCGTCCACGGCGCCGGCGACGGTGCTCACGCTGTCGGGCGAGGAGCTGCGCGCGCACGGGATCCGCACCGTCGAGGAGGCGCTCGTCTTCCTCGGCGTGGGCTTCCAGGCGTTCCGCCCGCGCGACTACTACGCCGGCTCGGACTTCGGCACGCAGGGGCTCATGCTCCGCGACGTGGGCCGGCGCGTCCTCGTGATGCTCGACGGACACGTCCTGAACGCGCAGGACACGGGGCACAGCGCCCTCCACGAGGGCCTGGGCGTGCCGCTCGAGGCGATCGACCACATCGAGGTGATGCTCGGGCCCGGCTCGGTCGTGTACGGCTCCAACGCGATGACCTCGGTGGTGCACGTCTTCACGCGCGACGCGGCGTCTCGCTCGGGGCTCCGCGCGACGGCGGAGCTCGGCGTCTCGGCACCGCAGGGGATCGACGGGCAGCCCAGCGCGTCGGCCGGCGACGCGCCCGGCCTCCGGTATCGATTCGGGGCGGGCTTCGCCCACGCGTTCCGCCTCTTCGGCTCGCCCGCCGAGGTCACGCTCGACGCGGAGTGGCTGGAGGAGATCTCGAACACGTACCGGACCCCGCTCTTCTTCGCGTCCGGCACCGAGGCGCCCCCCGGCGAGCCCTGGGGCGGTCTCGCCTCGCACTCCACGCAGGCGCCCAGCGTGGTCGGGGCGCTGCGCGTCGGGGACTTCCGCCTCGCGGTGATGGCCAACCACTTCCGGGTCGGGAGGCCGCTCGTCGGCGTGTTCGCGCAGCCGGACGCGCGAGAGGAGCGCACGGCGCTGCGCATCGATCTCCGGCACGGCGCGCTCCTGGACCCGCACGTGCAGCTCACGACCCGCGTGTACGCCGACTTCACCGATTGGTCGGAGCGGACGCGCTGGCTCAACGACTACTGGTGCCTGCCGGGGCAGATCGACGGCTGCGACTTCACCGTCGCGAGCCGCGGCCGCTCCGCGGGGGTCGAGCAGCAGCTCACGGTGGACTGGAACCTCGACGGCGCCCTCGTGACGACGCTGGGCTACGACCTCCGCGGGCGCGACACGACGATGCGCCCGGCGGACTACCGCGACAGCGTGACGGGGGATGCGTCGTGGACGCTGCGCGCGCCCTACCGTCACGTCGTCGCCCCGCTGTTCGCGGTGTTCGCGCAGCAGGTCTGGCGCCCGTGGGACTTCCTGACGATCAACCTCGGCGCCCGCCTCGACGTGGACACGCTCTCCGAGCCTCACGTCTCGCCGCGCGCGGCGGTGGTCGTCACGCCCGTGTCGGGGACCGTGGTCCGCCTCGCCTACTCGCACGCCTTCCGCGCTCCTTCGGCGTTCGAGATCTACGACCAGGATCTCACGTTCCGGGGCCCAGCGCTGCGCCTCGCGCCCGAGGTCGCGCACGCGCTCGAGCTCGAGTGGCAGCAGCGCATCGAGTGGCTGACGTTCTCGCTCCGCGCCTACGGCGCGCTCTACGAGGACTTCATCGCGTCGCGCGATCTCACCGAAGAGGAGTTCGAGGCGGCGTTCGCGCGGGGTGACTTCGCGCCCACCGTGGAGGCGGAGTTCACGGAGCGCTGGGACAACCTCGACACGCTCGAGTCCGTCGGAGGCTCGCTGACCGTCACGGCGCGGCCCGTCGAGGGCCTGGTCCTCGGCGGGGCGATCTCCTTCGCGGGCACGTGGCGTCCGGTCGAGGGCGTGCGCGAGGAGATGCCGCTCGTGCCGACCTGGCTCGGCAACGTGCACGCCGCGTGGACCTTCGCGCCTCGCGGCGCGACCCTCGCGCTCGCGGCGAGCTTCTCCGGCAGGCGCGGCGATTTCTTGGACTACCCCGTGCCCGCGACGTCGTCGCCGGAGCACCTCGACCTCCGCCTCGCGTTCACGGCGCCCGTCGACCCGTTGCCGGGGTTCCGGCTGCGCGTGGTCGCGGGCTACTCGCTCAACTCCCTGACGCCCTATCGGCTCACCCCGAGCTCGGACGAGCCGGACGAGGTGCGCGCGTACTACCCGTCGGTCGGCACGCTCTTCGGCCTCGTCGGGATCGAGCAGACGTTCGACCCCTGACGCAGGCGAACCCCACGCGGGCGCTCGGGCGCGGTAAGCTGCCGCGCATGAGCAATCCCTTCGGTGGCGGTCCTCCTCCCGGCGGCGGCGGCTTCGGGACGCCCCCCCCGGGCGGCGGGTACGGCGGTCCTCCGCCGGGCGGCGGCTTCGGTCAGCCGCCCGGGGGTCCCCCCCCCTTCGGTCAGCCCCCCCCCGGCGGCGGCGGCTTCGGTCAGCCGCCCGGGGGTCCCCCGGGGTTCGGGCAACCGCCCGGCGGGCCTCCGGCGTTCGGTCAGCCGGCGGGCGGCGCCCCCGGCTTCGGCGCGCCGATCGCGCAGGCGCGGCGATTTCTTGGACTACCCCGTGCCCGCGACGTCGTCGCCGGAGCACCT